>JBDKUD010000272.1:0-11912 GCA_039679805.1 Syntrophomonas sp.
TTGCATCTCTAGTGACGGCCAAGCTAGAGTCTGAGCCCAATATCACACTAATACGCCAGGAAATTACCAAATTACCTGAAGATGAAGTAACCATTATTGCCACTGGACCACTGACATCGGAAAACCTATGCTGTGATATTCAGAGAATTACTGGAGAAGAGAACCTATATTTTTTTGATGCGGTGGCTCCGACAGTAACTGCCGAAAGCCTTGATAAAACCAGAGTATTCAAAGCTTCACGTTATGGGAAAGGTACTGATGATTACTATAATTGCCCCATGACCAGGGAACAATATGAAGTGTTTTATGAAAATCTAATTAACGCTGATATAAAAGAGGGTCACTTAATCGACAAAAAGCTTTTTTTCAGCGGCTGTATGCCTGTTGAAGTAATAGCTCGGGGCGGAAAAGATTCCTTAAGATTCGGGCCCATGCGCCCGGTTGGGCTGGAAATTCCTGAAAGCGGGCAAAGGGCCTATGCTGTAGTCCAACTTCGTCAGGAAGACCGGGAAGGGCGTATTTATGGACTGGTAGGCTGTCAGACTCGCTTGACATGGGGCGAACAGGACCGGGTTTTCAGACTTATTCCCGGATTGGAAAATGCAGAGTTTGTGCGTTACGGGGTAATGCATCGCAATACTTTTATTAATAGTCCGCAACTATTATTACCCACCTTGCAGTCCAAGGATAACGCCAAAATTTTTTGGGCCGGACAGGTTACCGGTGTAGAGGGATATATGGAATCGGCTGCCACTGGAATTTTTGCAGCTATAAATGCTGCACGTTATGTACAAAAAAGGGAACTGTTAATTCTCAATCCCTGTACTATGCTTGGCGCCCTGGTAAACTTTATCACTTTATCCGCAACCGGTGATTTTCAGCCGGTAAACGCTAACTTCGGCATTATTCCTCCTCTGGATAAGGAAATAAAAGATAAAAGAAAAAGATATCAGGCATATGTAGACAGGGCAACTAATGAAATGACCAGGTTTTCGATTCTGAATAACCTATAGAACACTTTTAAAATATCCAGCAGCAGGGAAATGTCAGGTGACGTTGGTGTTTCCGTTGCAGGAGCTGGAGTAAAACTGAATATGTTTGCTGCAGCACTTTAAATGTGCTATAAATCTTAAACAATCCCGGCTGGAGTTTCACAGGACCATTTAGGTTGTCAAACAAATATTATTATGCTAGCCTATTTGTATAGGAAAATAATGGAGGATTCTCCGTGCTTTTTATACATATTGAAAGTTTCTTGAATCATCTGAGAATCGAAAAAAATGTATCCGACTTAACAATTATTAGTTATAGGACTGATCTGCATCAATTTTTTGATTTTTTATCCAAAAGATATCAGATCCCGGCGGAAGAGGTATCCATTGATGTATTAAATCATAAAGCAGTTCGTGAGTATTTAGCCAGTATGCAAGATGAAGGTCTGAGCAGAGCTACCATGGCTCGTAAACTCGCATCGTTAAGGTCTTTTGTTAAATTCATGTGCAGGGAAAATATTCTGGCGGGAAATCCTATTGCTACAGTATCTACTCCCAGACAGGAAAAGAGATTACCACGTTTTCTATATCCTGAGGATATTGATGCACTTCTGAATGCACCGGACTTATCCAAACCGATAGGCAAAAGGGACCGGGCCATACTGGAAGTTCTTTATTGCACCGGAGTTAGAGTAAGTGAATTGGCAGGAATGAATGTAAGCAGCGTTGAAATTGAGGATGATTTTACCCGAGTAAAGGGAAAAGGGAACAAGGAACGATTGGTTCCTATAGGTTCAAAAGCCAGGCAAGCACTTGAGGAATATTTAAAAAGTGGGAGACCATTTTTAAAAGGGAAAAATCCGGCTGCGGAAGGTGCCCTTTTCCTTAACAGGTATGGAACCAGGCTAACTGCTCGGAGTGTCAGAAATATTGTTAATAAATATGTGGAACAGGTAGCATTAAATCAAAAGGTTAGTCCACATACGCTGCGTCATACATTTGCCACCCATTTATTAAATGCTGGGGCAGATCTCAGATCGGTCCAGGAGCTCTTGGGCCATGTTAAATTATCTACTACTCAAATTTACACGCATGTGACTAGAGATAAGATTAAGACTATACACAACAATACTCATCCACGGAGGTGATTAGTTGTTTAACGCAACTACTATTGTAGCCATAAAAAAAGGAAATCAAACTGCCATAGCCGGAGATGGGCAGGTTACCTTTGGACAAAATACGGTTATGAAACATAACGCTGTAAAAATAAGGCGTCTTTATGAAGGCAAAGTTATTGCAGGATTTGCCGGATCAGTTGCTGATGCATTTACATTGTTTGCCCGGTTTGAAGAAAAGCTTAAACAGGCAGGTGGCAACCTTACCAGAGCAGCAATTGAGATTGCCAGGGAATGGAGATCAGACAAAGTATTACGGAAGCTCGAGGCACTCTTAATTGTAGCTGACCGGGATACTATGTTCTTAATATCAGGCAATGGAGAAGTAATCGAACCTGATGATGGCATAGCGGCTATAGGCTCGGGGGGATCATATGCGCTGGCAGCAGCTAAAGCATTAAATCAGTTTTCAGAATTACCAGCCGAGGAGATCGCCAGAGAAGCAATTAGGATAGCTTCAGAAATCTGTATTTACACTAACGATCATATTTCGGTAGAAGTTGTAGAATAAAATCATTTTCTTAATCAGGAGGTGTTTATTATACTTGCTCTAACTCCACGAGAAACTGTGGAACAACTTGACAAATATATTATCGGACAAAAAGAGGCCAAGAAGGCCGTGGCTATAGCTTTGCGAAACAGATACAGGAGAAAACAACTGCCGCTTGATGTCAGGGAAGAGATATATCCCAAAAATATTATAATGATCGGATCAACTGGAGTAGGGAAAACCGAGATAGCTCGTCGACTGGCCAAAATGGTCAAGGCGCCATTTATTAAAATAGAAGCCAGTAAATTTACAGAAGTTGGTTATGTGGGTCGTGATGTTGATTCCATGATACGCGATATAGTTGAGACCGCTATTCGGATGGTTAAACAGGAAAAAATGGAGGAAGTAGAAGATAAGGGCAGAGAATTAGCGGAGGAGAGATTGGTTGACTATATACTTCCCTTGCCGCAGAAGAAAAAAGCGTCCAAAAACCCGCTTGAGTTCTTGCTGGGACAGGGTAATAGCGGACCGGAATATGATGAACAGCATGAACTAAGGGTTAAAGATATTGAACAGAAAAGGGAGATTATAAGGCAAAAAGTTTCCCGTATGGAATTGGAAAACGAGACTATTGAAATCGAAGTGGAAGATAAAACCCCATCCTTTATGGAAGTAATTTCGGGTGCTGGGGTAGAACAAATGGGAGTAAATCTACAGGATGTTTTTGGCAACTTGCTGCCTAAAAATAAAAAGAAAAAGAAGGTCACAGTAGAAGAAGGCCGAAAAATATTAGCGTTGGAAGAAACCCAGCGTTTGTTGGATATTGATGAGATAAACCGTGAAGCAATAAAACGAGTTGAAGAAGATGGAATAATATTTTTAGATGAAATAGACAAGATTGCCAGCCGGGAAAGTGGCTACGGACCGGATGTTTCCCGGGAGGGTGTGCAGAGAGATATATTACCTATTATTGAAGGCTCGACGGTCGTAACCAAATATGGACCAGTAAAGACTGACCATATTTTGTTTATAGCTGCCGGGGCTTTTCATGTAAGTAAACCTTCCGACTTAATTCCCGAATTACAGGGTCGGTTTCCCCTAAGTGTGGAATTAGAGAATTTAACCAAGGATGATCTGAAGAGAATTCTTACAGAACCGAATAGTTCACTGGTAAAACAGTATCGCGCTTTGCTGTACACTGAAGGGTTGGAAATTTCTTTTACTGATGAAGCAATAGAATATATAGCTAAAATTGCCTTTGAGGTTAATGAGAAGACGGAAAATATTGGTGCTCGCCGTTTGCACACCATAATGGAGAAAGTACTGGAAGATCTAATGTTTGATTCTACAGGTATGAATGGGCAAACTCTGGTAATTGATAGAAGTTATGTTGAGGAGCGACTTAATAAGATTGTCAGTGATGATGACCTGAGCAGATATATTTTGTAGGAGGGAATGGCGTGACCAGGAGCTTATTAGAAAAATCCAGAGCAATCAATCGGATACTACAAAAGATCGGGGGTAACCCGGTTGATTATTTTGAAATGTGCCAAGTGCTTTCAGATATTTTAAACTGTAGTGCTTTTATTGTGGGGAGACGGGGGCATATAATTGGTTATGCCTTTAGCGAAAATGAACCATGTACCAATCTTGATAATTTGCTGAGCCATGCCGAACGCTTCCCGGAAAGTTTTAACCAGGAATTTTCGAGTATTAAAGAAACCAAGACCAATTTCTATTTAGAGGATGGTCATAGGTGTATTTTTAACTTTAATAATGTCAGCTGCAATTGTGCAGACCATAGATGGGTAGTTGTACCGGTCTTTGGTGGAGCAAAACGAATCGCAACCCTGATTCTTATGCGTAGGGAATATGATTTTACTGAAGAGGATATAGTGCTTGCAGAATACGGTGCTATAGTTGTTGCTAATGAAGTAATGCGGCTTAGAACGGAAAGGATTGAAGAGGAAGCACGGAAAAAAGCCTCTGTTCAGATAGCGCTAGCTACTTTATCATACTCCGAGAAAGAGGCGATTGGGCATATTCTAGCCGAGCTTAACGGAATAGAAGGATTACTGGTAGCTAGTAGGATTGCTGATAGGGTAGGAATAACCCGGTCAGTTATAGTAAGTGCCTTAAGAAAATTTGAAAGTGCCGGGGTTATTGAATCAAGATCACTGGGAATGAAGGGAACTTATATTAAGGTATTGAATGATTATCTGTTTGATGAACTAAAAAAATAGTGGACTTATACTCCTAATCTATATTTTTTACCCAAGACTAACTATAAAGTTAGTCTTTTTTGGGGCCAATTTTCGGAGTAAAGCTAGCACGAATTTATTAATAAATAGAGGAATCATGATACTTCGAGTAGAATCTTAACGGGAAAATAATGTTAGGGGTGATATTTTGCTGGAAAGTATATTAAATTCTAGAACACAAGTCCTGCTTAAAAAGTCTATGGATGTAGCCAGCCTGCGAAATGACGTAATTGCCAATAATATTGCCAATATCGACACCCCAAAATTCAAAAGAAGAGAGGTAATCTTCGAGGATAAAATTCAGAAAGTCCTAGAAAGTAAGGCAAATTATGCTAAACTTAATACAACAAATGCAAGACATTTTCAGATAGACGGGAATGGCGATTTATCGGGTGTTGAACCGGAAGTAAAAGTGATGGACGATTTAAGCTATCGAAACGATGAAAATAATGTAGATATTGATACCGAAACAGCTAAAATGACGAAAAACAGTATTTTTTATGATTCCGTAAGCGAGAGTATGAGTAATGAAATTCGCTTATTGAGATTGGCGATAACTGGAAGGAGGTAGTTTTAGGTGAGGTTCTTAAACAGTATTGATGTAAGTGCATCAGGGCTTACTGCACAACGGTTGAGAATGGATACTATAGCTAACAATATGGCCAATGTGGAAACTACCAGAGTTCAGGGGCGTACCGGTCCTTATCGGCGACAGGTAGTAGTATTTGAAGCTCGTAATGCCGCTTTAGCAGGAGGCGGGTTTCAAAACGTTCTTGATT
Source organism: Syntrophomonas sp. (assembly GCA_039679805.1). Lineage (GTDB taxonomy): Bacteria > Bacillota > Syntrophomonadia > Syntrophomonadales > Syntrophomonadaceae > JBDKUD01. Next base: position 5,698 of record JBDKUD010000272.1, read on the forward strand.
CTCAAATACAAGCAGTCGGAGATGGCGTAAGGGTAAAACAAATAGCGGAAATTAGTGAAGACCAGTCTCCATATCGCAGGGTTTATGATCCTTCCCACCCGGATGCAGATGCCCAAGGTTATGTTAACTATCCTAATGTTAACATTGTAGAAGAAATGATTAACATGATTTCTTCTACCAGGGCTTATGAAGCTAATGCGAAAGTTATTGAAGCCACTAAAAGCATGGCTACGCGGGCTCTGAACATAGGAAGGTAGGTACAGGTGAATGAAGGTAAGTGAACTGAACAGTATTACTCCTTTAAAATCCTTGACATCTTTAGACAATGGTGTACAAGAGGCATCCAACAATAATGCACCTTCTTTTGTTGATTACTTAAAAAATGCTCTAGGGGAGGTAGATGGATTAGAGAAGCAGGCATCTATAGATGCCGAAAAACTAGCTTTGGGTGATCAGAGCTATTTGCATGATACTATTATTGCTTATGAAAAAGCGAGCCTGGCACTGGAGCTTACCGTTGAAGTTAGAAATAAGATCGTTGAGGCTTATCAAGAAATAATGCGCATGCAAATGTAGATTTCTTTGTTGAGGAGTTATACTAATGGCGACTTTGCTGCAGAAAATAAGGGAATACGGAAAAAAAATTACCGAATCATGGTCAAAACTTAGTCTAAACCAAAAAGTTCTATTTGCTGGTGCAGCCTTAATGATTGTAGTAGCAGTTGCTGTACTGGTAATAAACAATAATAAAGTGCAGTATGAAACTCTATATAGCGGATTGGATGAAAAAGATGCAGCAGCTATTGTTGCCAAGTTAGATGAGGATAAGATACCTTATCAACTGAAAAATAACGGAACGACCATACTGGTACCTACTGAGTATAAATATAAAACTCGTCTTAATCTGGCCAGTGAAAACCTTCCTGGTGGAGGATCCGGTTTTGAACTTTTCCAAACCACCGGTTTTGGGGAAACTCAATCCGACAAAAAGGTTAAATATCAGGTGGCCTTGCAGGGCGAGTTAGCCAGAACTATACAGGGCTTGGATAAAGTAAAATCGGCTCGGGTTCACCTGGTTATACCGGAGCCGTCCCTTTATACAGAAAAGGAAACCTTACCCAGTGCATCTGTGGCGATAACCACTAATGCAGACCAAACCCTTTCGCCTAAAGAAATACAAGGTATTATTAACCTGGTGGCCAACAGTGTAGAAGGTCTTGATCCTAAAAACGTGGTGATTGTTGACCATAATGGTAATTTGATATCAGATAACCTGCCTGAGCAGATTAATAATTCTACAGATTTGGTTAGACAGCAAATGGCCATGAAAAAAGAGTACGAACAGGAGGAACAGGCGGCTATTCAGAGTATGCTGGATCAAAGCCTGGGCGAAGGCAATTCTGTAGTACGGGTAAATGTGGATCTAAACTTTAATGATCAGGAACAGACTGATGAAAAATACACACACGATGAAGGCGGCCCATTTATACGCAGTGAACAGATAACAACTGACTCGGGAACCAACCAGCAAGCATCTCCTACCGCGGTTCCTGGTACTGATACTAATACCCCCCAGTATACCCAGGTGGAAACTCAAAACGGAAACTCTAGTTATGATAAGTCTAGTAAGACCAAAAATTACGAACTAAATAAGACCCAGACGGTTACAAAATATTCCAAAGGAGAAGTTAAATACGATTATTTGACCGTTTCTGTATTGGTTAATAATGCCAATGTCTCAAAAATGAATCTGGGGGATACTGAGACAGCCCGGGTTGAAAAAATCAGAAATATTGTCGCCACTGCCTGTGGGTTAAGAGAAAATAGGGACAATGAAAAGGTTAATTTAAAAGATAATATTTCGGTAGCTTTTATTGATTTTTACAGTAAACCAGAGCCGGAACCAGCACCTTCCGGAATACTGGGCCAAATATCTGCTAATCCCTTGATGCCCTGGTTACTGGCAGCCTTTTGTGTGGCCATTATTCTTGCCATATGGTTGCTTTCCAAAAAGAAAAAGTCAGTTATGGAAGAAGCTATTGAAGATAAACAAGATTTCGAAGCTGTGGTTGAAGAAGAGATTAATATTGAAGACCTTATTGATAGACAACTTACTCCGGAAGAAAAGGAAAAACAAAGAATTCGACTGGAGGTTGAAAAGTTGGTTGACGAGGATGCGGAAAGTGCGGTACAGGTTATTAAGGCCTGGCTGTTAGAGGATTCGAGGTGATTCAGTCTTGGTAACCAAAAAAGGGCTTAGTGGCAGACAAAAAGCAGCTAGCTTTTTGATCTTTTTAGGGCCTGAGAAATCTGCCCAGATTTTTAAGCATATGAACGATGAGGAAATTGAACAACTGACACTGGAGATAGCGAATATTCGTCAGGTACCTAATGATAAAATGGACGATATTTACCGGGAGTTCTATGAAATGGCTCTTGCCAGTCAGTTTATTGGTCAGGGCGGGATTAACTACGCCCGGGAAGTTCTTGAGCGGGCTTATGGTGAAGATAAAACAATAGAAATTATTGGTCGTATTTCGGCTTCGCTGCAGGTAAGGCCATTTGATTTTATGCGTAAGACGGAAGCTTCTCAATTATTGAATTTTATACAATCTGAACATCCTCAGACGATAGCTTTAATACTCGCTTATCTGGAATCGGACAAGGCGGCTGCCATTCTTTCAGCTTTGCCACCTGATCGCCAATCAGAGGTTGCCAGAAGAATTGCTATTATGGATACTACATCACCCGATGTTATCAAGGAAGTTGAAAGGGTATTGGAAAGAAAGCTTTCTTCGATCGGACCCCAGGAATTAACCAATGCGGGCGGAGTTAAATCAGTAGTAGAAATAATTAACCGTGTTGACCGTGGGACAGAGAAAACCATTATGGAAGCATTGGAAGTGCAGGATCCGGAATTAGCTGAAGAAATAAAGAAATTGATGTTTGTATTTGAAGATATTGTGATGATTGATGACCGTTCTGTTCAGAGAGTCTTACGTGAGGTGGAGACCCAGGATTTGGCGTTGGCATTAAAGGGTGCCAGCAGCGAAGTATCACAGAAGATTTACTCCAATATGTCGTCAAGAGCTTCTGATATGTTAAGAGAAGATATAGAGTTTATGGGACCGGTAAGGTTACGTGATGTGGAAGAAGCCCAGCAGCGAATTGTTAATATTATTCGCCGACTGGAAGAGACCGGTGAAATAGTGGTCGCCCGAGGTGGAGGAGATGAGGTAATTGTCTAATGTAATCAAGGGCTGTAAACTGGTACTCGCGCCGCCTAAGGTTATAGATTCATTAGATTTTGATGTAGCGGAGAACTCAGAAGAAGAAATAAAACCCCTACCCTGCCTCAGTACGTTAGAAATTGAAAAGGAACAACTAGAACAATTAAAAAACGACAGCCAGCATGTTCTGGAAGATACTGAAGCAATGGTTATGGAGTTGCTGGAAAAGGCCCGGGATGAAGCCAAGACTATAATTGGCAATGCCCAGGAAGAAGCAGACGCAATTAGAACTCAGGTTTTTGAGGAATCAAAAATAATGCGTTCCAAAGCTGAGCAGGAGGGTTTCCAACAGGGTTTGAAACAGGCCCAGCAGGAAATTGAAGCTGATCGGCAGTTAGCGCTGGAACAAAGCCGGCAAATTGTTGAACAAGCTCGTCAGTCCAAAATAAATACTTTGAGGTCAATTGAAACCGATATTGTTAGACTGGTGCTGGCAATTGCCAGGAAAACAATTGCTGGCGAATTGTTATCTAATCCGGACGTAATCGTGAATGTAGTACGTGAAGCTATAAATTACCTGGATAATCCCCAGAATGTGACAGTTCACATAAATACTCAGGATATGCAACAAGTGCTTAACGCTATTGAAAGCCGGGAAATTACAGAGGTTGGTGGCAGCCAGATTAATTTTGAGGTCCTTCCTAATGATAGGATGGGCAGAGGTGGTTGCTTATTAGAGAGTGACATAGGGAGAGTAGATGCACGGGTGGAAACCAGGTTAAATAGTGTAGAAAGATCTATTCAGGAAGTAACTGCCGATGAGTAGCCCGGAAGCCTTCGAGTTTCACATCGAAAAATATCTAACAGCTATAGAGAAAGCCAAAACTTGTCACTTAAAAGGGAAGATTTCACAAGCTATTGGGTTGACTCTGGAAGCTATAGGTCCCCGGGTAAGTCTGGGAGAATTGTGTAATGTCAAAACCAACCATGGTAATGGGGAAATTATTCCTTGTGAAGTGGTTGGATTTAAAAATAATAAGATATTGCTTATGCCATTGGGAAATCTGGAAGGTATAGGAGCAGGCAGTGAAATGTTTGCTACCGGTACAACCTTAAGGGTTAATGTGGGAATGGACCTTAAAGGGAGAATTTTGGATGGTCTGGGTGAACCAATTGATGATAAAGGCAGAGTAAACCTGCCGGAAACTTATCCGGTAATGAACCATTCACCCAACCCCTTGCGGAGAAAGCGGATAACCGAAATTCTGCCGGTGGGGGTTAAAGCTATAGACGGATTGAATACGGTTGGTAAAGGTCAGCGCATGGGTATTTTTGCTGGCAGTGGAGTTGGAAAAAGTACTTTAATGGGTATGATTGCGAGAAATACCGGGGCAGATATAAATGTAATTGCCTTAATTGGGGAGAGAGGCCGGGAGGTTCGAGAGTTTATTGAGAAAGACCTGGGGGAGGAAGGTTTGGCTCGGTCGGTGGTAGTGGTAGCCACCTCTGACCAGCCAGCTCTAGTTCGCTTAAAGGGAGCCTTTGTAGCCACCACCATTGCAGAGTATTTTAGAGATCAGGGATATGATGTGCTATTATTAATGGATTCGTTAACCCGGTTTGCTCTGGCACAACGCGAGGTAGGACTGGCAATTGGCGAGCCTCCGGCAACTCGAGGCTTTACTCCATCGGTTTTTGCCTTATTACCCAGGTTGCTGGAACGGGCGGGAACATCGGAAAAAGGGACTATTACCGGGTTATATACTGTTCTGGTGGAAGGGGACGATATGAACGAACCTATTACCGATGCGGTCCGGGGAATAGTTGATGGGCATATTGTATTAAGCCGGAATCTGGCTGCCATGAATATATATCCAGCTATTGATATACTTCAGAGTATTAGCCGGGTTATGATTGATATTGTTGGCGCAGAGCACCATCAGAGTGCCAACAGGTTCCGAACTATTCTGGCGTCCTATGAAGAAGCCCGGGATTTAATTGATATAGGTGCTTATAAATCAGGTTCAAATCCCAGAACCGATGAAGCTATAAAGTTGATTGATAAATGCCAGAGTTATCTTCGGCAGGAAATTCATGAGCCGGCTTCTTTGTCAGAGGAATTGGAAAAACTGTTTGATGCCATCAAATAATTGTCGGTAAACATTTTTTTCTTATTAAAAATATAAAGTATCAGAAAAATTTAGGGGTAGGGAGAATTCACTATCCTTCCTCACAGGCAGGTGCATGAAGTGAAACCGTTTAAGTTTAAACTACAAACACCACTGGATATTGCCGAACGTCAGGAACAATTAGCACGGGAAGAACTATTGGCATGTATTACCGAAAGAGATAAAATACAACAGGAACTTAAATGGAATGTCTCCAGGCTTGAGCGCATGAAACAGTTAATCAGAGAGTATACCGAAAAACATAGCTCGTTACAAAGGGTTTTATTAATTAAAGAATTTATTCCGGTCCTTACTAAATTAATTATTAATATCGAAGATAGACTTAATCTAGCTGAACAGGAAGTAGAAAGAGCTCGAGGCGTGTTGTTGGAACGTACTAAAGAAACAAAAACGCTGAATAAACTGCATGAGAAAGAGTGGCAGCTTTACTTGCAGGAATGGAATCGCGAAGAACAAAAATTGGTTGATGAAATAGCTATTACCGGGCATTTTAGAAAAAGTCTTTCATGAAATGACAGGCGGCGATGCAATGACTTTTAAAAAGATTAAAAAGATCTCGATGATTTTACTAATATTAATAATTATTGCCGGCGGACTATACTTACTTTTATATATGAACATCATAAAGGCGCCGTCTTTTCTTCAATCAATACCTTTTTTAAATAACAAAATTTCCACTGCTTCTTCAGATAAACAAGAAACAGAGCTCGAGAAAATTACCAAAGAAAACGATAAATTACATAGGAGTCTGACTGCCAATAACAAAGAGATTGATAAATTAAAAAAACAGATAAAA
>JBDKUD010000360.1:0-3070 GCA_039679805.1 Syntrophomonas sp.
TGTTAATTCTACAAACATTTGTATTAACATCCATAAGCTGAGGGCACAACAGAAAATTAGGTGTGCCTTAGTAGTGATTTAAACAATAAAAAAAATCCGCGAAAATCTTATTAAAATCCACCCTACGGGTACAACTGATGCTCCCTGTAGGTCGCTATTAAGGACGCGCGTAATCCACCCTGCGGGTAACTGATGTGAATTTCATTCACACTTAAGGTTGCGCGTTGAATTTTCCTGTGCACGTTATTAGAAGTTCATGTTTCTCATAAACATATCTTGGAATCCTGGATAATTAGCCAGTTCTACATATTTTATCTTTTCCTTCAACATCTGGGCCTGGGTCATTTTGGCACTTGAAATAAGGGCTAATATGGCTCCCTTACCCGCTGCGTTTCCGATATTGGTTATTTTATTGACATCTACTGGAGGTATAAGTCCAATGGTAATAGCATTATGTGGGTCCAGATAATTACCAAAGGCACCCGCCAGATAAATATTATCCAGCTCATTGATGCTTAGAGCGGCTTCTTTCAGTAATACATCGATTCCGGTACGAATTGCACCCTTGGCCAGCTGGACCTGCCTCACATCATCCTGATTGAAGAACAGTGGATTACCGGAAGCAGATTGGCTAGCTTCAGTAATCGTGACCGAATTTCCTCTTTCAGCAGGTATAATATTTACCGGACTATTTTCAATCGTAACCAGTTGTCCGGTTTCTTGCAGACATCCTGCTGCAATCAGACTGGCAGTTAAATCTATAATAGCTGAACCGCAAATTCCCCGGGCCAAGCCATCCCCGATAACATGTAAATTAAGATATCCTTTATCTAACCATACTTTATCTATAGCTCCATTTCCGGCTCTCATGCCACTGCTTATTTCCCCGCCTTCAAATGCCGGTCCGGCAGCAGCCGAAGTTGCCCATATCTTTCCCCGGTTACAAACTACAATTTCTCCATTGGTACCGATATCTATAAGTAAATATCTGCTGTTAGACCGGGGCGAAATAGACAATAAGCAGGCTATAGTATCAGCCCCAACAAAACCTCCAATCTGGGGCAGGATTACCACTTCCGCATCAGGGTTAACATTAAGACCTAATCGGACGGGCGGATAAGTTATTTTTGACGAAAATAGACCCGTATAGGGTGCAGCTGCAAAACCTCCCACTTCGAGGCCCATGAAGAAATGTAACATTATCGGATTGCCAACAACTGTTACTTTATAGATGTTACAGCCTTTTCCTCCCTTATCCTTTACCATTTCCTCTATCATACTGTTTATATTATTAATTACTATACGCTGAAGTTTATCCAAGCCATCCTCATTTTCCAGGCAATAACTAACCCGGGAGAGAATATCATTACCATACACCCTCTGCATATTACTCTGGGATGACATATTAACAACCTGTCCGGTTTCCATATCAACCAAAGCTGCGAATAGGCTGGTGGTTCCTAAATCCAGGGCTAGTCCATAAACCGGTTCCCGGTTCTTTCCTACATATTTAACCACTTCATTATTGAAAACCAGTGCATAAAGCTCCAATGTCGGTCTTCCCATGCGGTCTATCCGGGATAATTCATTAAGATTCTCACCGGTCAATTCCAGCCTGTAACCAGGCAGAGCCTTTTCCAATCTATCCAAAATCGGGAGCGGATGGTCTTTTTCTTTTCCGGCAATAAAGACTTCTCTGATGAGCACTTCGGATTTATGTTCCCTATCCATCGATCCGCCGCTTATAGTTGCTTTGCCGGAGATACCTGACCAATTGTAGTCCAGGTACACCTCTGCTGCTCCATATACAGTACAATAACAGGCCAACCGTTCTCCCCGCTTTAGTTCTTCCGGAAGTAAATGATCATGTTCCTGGTCTCCAAGTTCGCTGACTTCACCTTTCACTCGAACCTTACATTTGCCGCAGGTTCCTCGTCCGCCACATTCTCCGTCAAAGTCTATTCCGGAAAGTTCAAGAACCTCCCATATCGTTTTTCCGACCAGGGTCCACATTACATGTTCAGTTCCATCCGTATTTACTATCTTTACTCTGACCTGTTCCGGCATACTTTCACCTGCTGTCCCGTAATTTCTATTCTTTCTGGATGAGCATAAATATTAAATTTTTCCCCACGTGCAAAACCAACTACGGTAACACCGGCCTTATCAGCAATATCCCGAGCTAACCCGGTAACCGCAGCCCTGCCAATCATCACTTTAATACCCATTTTAAGCAACTTTTGCATTATTTCATGGGTTGTTCTGCCACTGCTCAAAAACATTTTGTTGCGGTAGTTGATATTATTTATTAAGCAATAACCATAGAGCTTATCTACTGCATTATGCCTGCCGATATCTTCCCGGCTAACCAGCAGTTCCGGACCTTCTGCCAGACTCATAATGTGAACCCCCCCGGTAAGTCGATGTACTCGGGAACTATTTAGATGTTTTTTCATTACTTCAATAATATCTTCAGCATAATATTTGGTATCAAGCTGAACTTCTGCCGGTAAAAAACTAACGGTACCAGGTATAGTCTTTACCACAATTGAGGAATCCTTAATCTCCAGACTTGCAATCTCTTCAAATCTGCTAATAGCTCCTGTTAGTGCCAGATGTCCCACTACCAATTCCTCGAGATGGGTGGGAGTACAAACCAGCCGGGTATAGTATTGGTCATTGACCAGTACATCTAGAACGCACTCTTCGACCAGGAGATCTTCAAATTCTTCGATACCTTTATCGAGTGAAAACTTATGGATTAATCGGTAGGTTAAATCATTACTCATTTTCTTCCCACCTTATAACTTTTTGTACTATCAAGGCATGATTCCGATGAAAAAATACTATTACTATTAAATAAAGATGCATCTATAACTTATACCAGATCATCTATGACCAGGAGCAGTTACTCAAAATTGAAAAGAAGTTCTCAATTCTAATAGTGGAATTAATTAAATTAAATTTTAATATAAAAACAAAAAGGCGGCAAATCGCCGCCTTACCTGCTTATTAATTATTTGGTTTCTGCCATTAAAGCATAAGCAAAAATGAAAACCCAGACCATTGC
>JBDKUD010000102.1:0-20335 GCA_039679805.1 Syntrophomonas sp.
GACAAGTAATTGATCAGCGGCATCTTAGCCTGCCAGCGACGCAGGTTTCGGCAAAACATCCGCGTCATGTTGTCGATGCGCCAACTGCTTTGCCCGCCCACGTGAGGGGTGATGATCACGTTCGGGAAACTCCACAGCCGGTGATCGGGCGGAAGCGGTTCGGGTTCGGTCACATCCATCACCGCGCCGGCCAGATGGCCGCTTTCGAGCGCCGCCACCAGGTCGTCGGTCGCCACCAACGGCCCACGCGCCACATTGACCAGCAGCGAGCCCGGCTTGAGACGCGCCAATCGCCGGGCGTCGATGATCCCGCGCGTCGAAGCGTTCAACGGAAGGCACAACACCAAAATGTCCACGGCGGCGATCAAGTCGTCCAACCGATCGGCCGGCCAAAGCTCTTGAACCGAGTCCGGTTTGTCGACCGGGAACATATCGGTGGCAAGCACCCGAACTTCAAACGCCGAAAGCAGTTGCGACAATCGCCGCCCGACGCCGCCAAGTCCCACGATGCCGACTGTGCTGCGGGTCAGATCGCGGGTTGGACGACGGATTAACTCCCGTTTCTCCTGGGCCCGCAAAAACGTCGGCAGCGACCGGCACCAACCGGTCACCAAGGCGATCGTGTGTTCGGCCACCTGGTCGGAGAGCACGCCCGAGGCGCTGGTCACGTGAATGTTCGACGCGATGACCGACGGGACCAAACAGTGATCCATTCCGGCGGCCGACGATTGAATCCACTGCAACCGGCCCTTGGCCACGACGCCGTCCCAATCGACCGGCACCTTGGCGTGTCCACAGAAGATATCGGCCTCGAACAGCTCTTGGGCGATGCGTTGTTGGCCGGCGTCGACCAGTTCGGCCTCAGGCATGGCCGCGGCGATTTGTGCGATGTGTTTGGACTCGACGGGGTAACAAAGGACAATTCGGGGCGCCATGACAGGTCGTGGGGGGGCTAAAGTCTTAGGACCGGAAAGTGGGATATTTTGCCGGATTTTTGGGTCAAATACCAGCCCAATCCGTTTCTACCGCGTAGGCGGCGGCTTTCGACTTCGCAAAGATTGCCGTTTTTGGGATCCTTGCGAGTCGAATCGGGCGAGGGCGACAGTCACGGGGGGGTTGTGCTCCCTTGGATTCATGGTCTTGCGACGAGAAAGAAAAAAACTCCGGTTCCGCATCTTGGCAAGCCGAAATGGCAACGAATATAATGAAGGCAGTCCGAAAGGCGCGCGGCCGCCGGTCGTCCGTTCGCCTCGGTCCAAAAAATCCTGCCTACCGCCCGCCGCATTGTTGAGCCCAGATTCGGCTTGCTCCTCGTCCCCGAAGGACGGAGCGTCGACCAGAGTGAAGGAGAATTCCCCTGAGCTGTCCACGATTCAAAATTGGCCTTTTGGCCGTCGTCGCCCTGGTCGCCCTTCGACTTGGCTTGGGATGTCATTTTCTTTACGAGGGCGTTTGGAAGATCAAACATAAGGACGAGTTCACCGCCGCGCCGTTCTTGACGCAGGCGAAAGGTCCGCTGGCGTGGGTGTTTTACGCGATGATGGACGACATCAACGGTCGCACCCGATTGGAAGCGGTGGTCAACGCAAGAGTGGCGCAACGGAAGGACGCCAAAGCCGGCAAGACGGTCGAGGTGAATCCGTTCGCCGACCGTTGGAAGGGCATTCTCGATGACTTCGTCGCCTATTACGCCCCGAGCGATCCGGACGCCCGGCAACAACTTCAGCGGGCGATGCAGTCGGTTTACGACGAGTTTCATAAAAAGCTGAACGCATTTTTCGATAAGAACCAAGAAAAAATTCTCGCCCATTTCCAGTCGCTCGATCGGTTTGAAAACGACAAGGAGCGATATCAAAACGCCCCATTCCAAAAACAGCGTCATTGGGATCGGATGATGGAATTGCGGCGCGAGTCGGACGCCTGGATCGCGGCCCTCGATGGTTTGGAAAAGGCGTACGTCAACAAGTTGTACGCCGAGTATCACATATATTTGTTCTTCCATAATTACCTCCATCTCGCCGCAAGAGCGGCAATACAAATAGTAATGAAACCGGGGTGCAACCACCCCGATTGCGATAGATTCTTAAGGAAAAGGCATCAAAACACGGTGAGGTGAGTAGTATTCTCATTCGTATTTAGTGGTAATTCCCCCCTAATTTATAATTTGTTCTTACTAATATAAAAGAAATAGCAAATCGTTAATATCAAAGATAAAATAATTATTACAATTGCCCCAATTTGGAAGAATTGTACCACTAGTAGAGGTACCATGAAGATACTAACGTCTTTTAAAACCTTTGAAATTGCTTGCCAGGCAGTTCGTAAAGAGCCTCCACTCATCTTTATTATTTTTATTCCAAAGTACCCATATAGTATGGCTGCTATTGTACCAAAGAGAGATATAGCTAGTTGTGCATCATCTTTTAATCCCCCAAAGACTAAAGCGGACACGGCCAAAATAAAATAAACAATATTAAACAGCAAGTATTCCTTTTGTTTTCCAAGTACAGAAAATACAGCTGAAATTGGTGCTGATAAAAAATTCAATAATAGGTATGGACTTAACAACCTAAGAATAACACCCGCTTGAACCCATTGCACCCCAAAAACGAACCCAATTAATTGAGGCCCAATTATTGCCAGCACAGCTATAGGAAATAAACCAATTGAGAGCAAATGCTTAAAAGTCGATATTACTAGATCATCCAGATTTCCCTGGCGGCGTGCTAGTTCTGCTCGTGGGAAAAATACCTGAGAAACTGATCCATTGATTATTCCCATCGGGCTAGCAACTACCTTTTGTCCCAAAGCATAAAGACCAACTACTGCAGGTGAGAAAAAATATCCCAACAACAGAGTAGGAACCATAGCGGAGAAAGAATTAAATAATGCAGCCCCAATCTGATATAAAGGAAACTCTTTATATACGACCGCTTGTTCTTTTATCCCTTTTATAGAAGTATGGTTCAGAAATAATCTATCTTCTCTCCAAATATCCCAAGCTAATTTAACCGTTGCAATTGTCTGCCCAAATATTTGACCTCCTATCAGTCCACCGGCTCTGGCATATATTGTCATACCACTAGATATCTGAGTAATTGCTGTAACAATACTTTGGGTAATCTGCCGAACAGCTAGGGATTTAAACTGTCTGCGCCGAGTGCACCAGTAGTTTAAGGCTTTGAATAATCCTGTCAAAAGCAGGCTGAAGGGCAGAAACCACAACCAAGGCGCTAACTCAGGTGCCTTAAGGAGATATGCTACCGGGATCCTACATAATCCTACCATTATAAGACTCAAGAGAGCCATACCGACACATATTAATATGGAAAGAACTAATAGATTGGCTGCATCATCATCTTCTTCTGGCAGAACGATCGCCAATTCATAGCGCCAACAAGAAATTACACTCAGGATGCCCAGGATTGATATATATAGGGCATATATTCCGAAATCGTCCGGGCTATATAACCGGGTTAGGATTGGCGATACTAAAATAAGCAAAGCCTGAGCTATTGTAGTGCCACTCATCAAGGTTACTACATTTCTTGAAAAGCTGCCTACCGGTAACTGCCTTCGGATATATTGTTGAATTCTATGCATATTGATTTTCACAGTTTTATTTCATAATCCTTTTGTAGGCACGGAAACAATATCTCCTAATTATTTTAATAGGCGCATAAGATAATAGAGCCAAGTTTTTTAACATCAAAGTATTACTTGTTATTGCTTAATTTAAATGGTATAGAGAAGTAAAAGCGGTCAATCATTCATAAAGCCTTGCCGCAAGTTTCTTGTAATCTAGTAGTTCCCTAGCTATTTTCATTGAGTTATCGCTCATGATTCTTAGTTTATTGGGTTCATCTATAATTTCTTGGAATACTTTTTCCATATCTTCTGCGCTTTTTACATAATACCCATTGTTCTTGAGATAAGGTTCATGGCTTTTGTAAGGATAAATCGCAACCGGACAACCACAGCAGATGGCGTTCTGCATAGTGGCTGATTGACTGCCCGGTTGAATATAGAGATCGGCAGCGCACAATAAGTCGATTAGCTCATCAGCCGTTTTCCATCCAACAAAGCAAACCCGCTTATCCGCTACAATAAGCGGCTCCAAAACAGGCTTCATTTCTTCGGGAATGGTACCCGCAATTACTAAACACAGCTTTTCAGAGGGCACCCTTGCCAGTGCCTGTAGAATATCCTCTGTTCTTTTTTGCCTACCAAGTTTACCTGAATGAATTATAAGAATGTGATTGTCGCTAAGATTTAATCCCTTTCTAACTTTTTGACGCCTAGTCTGATGTTCCTTTTCTTCAATAACAGTGCCTCCAAGGGGGTAAAATTCCATTTTATTAAAAGGAAGTCCATATAGGGTGTTTAAAAAGTCCTTCGCCTCAAGAGAATAATATAGGATTTTATCTAAACTTTGATAAGATCCTCTAACTATCCATTTATAAAACATTTTGTGCAAAATATTCTTTGAAAGAAAAGTTTTCGCTGAATTGTGAAAGTCTTCGTGGCTATCGGCATACAGTTTCATTTCTGGGTGCTTCCGTTTGTATTTTGCGACTGTCTTTAATTCCCAAGCCGGTATTCCATGAAATAATATTACATCCGGCTTTTGTTCTTCTAAAATCTGGTAAACACCCGGATAGCTTCTAATCTTTCTTCTTAAAAAACTAATTGGTATTCTCCTATAAGGAATGCGTCTAACTGGAATGCCGTCTTCGTTTACATAATCCCTTGGTTCAACATATCCAAGTTGAGTGTTATTAATATATGTTTCAGTAGAGGCAATAATTGAAACATCATGCCCATCAAGCCTGTTCTGCTTGGGTAGTACGTTTTCTTGATAGTTATAATTATCAATATAGAAATTAGACAGGCAACAATGAACGATCTTCATAATTATAATAACCTCACCGTTAGACTATTGCGTCCTTTGTAAAAAACCAGGGGTAAAAGTCCCCATTCCATTGGATATCTTCCATCGCTACTACATTACTGGATATTAAACAAAACAATTCAATAGCTCAAGTACGACTTCCGCACTATATAAAAAGCAACTCTTTGATTACCTAACTCCATATCTTCGAGCTTGACCACTCCTGTTAAGAAAACTACTTTTAATGAACCGCTTTAAATATTGAAAACAACTCCTCCTGAGTTGGATAATTGATAAGTACTGCTCTCAAAGGGCCATAGTAGACAAAAAGACTGCCTGCTGCAGCCGCTGAAGCGCCCTTGTTAACCGCTTTTACACAGTCTGACAATACCCCCGCCCCTCCATTGGCAATAACTGGTACGTCAACAGCTGAACTTACTTTCTGGATGAGTTCCAGATCGTAACAGTTCATCATTCCATCATGATCGATAGAGGTGAGCAGTATCTCTCCAACACCCAATTCCTCTGCACGCTTGGCGTATTTAACAGGGTCGCATTTGGCATCCTTCGATCCGGACTTGACAAATACTGAATATGAGCCAAAAAGGCTCTTTTTAACATCTATAGAAGCTACAATACTTTGCGACCCGAAATTTTTAACGGCTTCATTGATCAACTGGGGATTTAAAAAGAGGGATGTATTAAATGAGAGCTTTTCTATTCCAATCTTAAAAAGTGCTTCAACATGCTTGAGTGATGTGATACCTCCTCCGTAGCAAATGGGCATAAAGCATTCGCCGGTCAACCTGCGAAGGTACTCAAAATTGGGTTCTTTGCCCTCTTGCGAGGCTTGGATATCAAGAATTATAAGCTCATCTGCTTCCTTATCATTGAATAAGCGCAGGGTATTTATAGGGTCACCCAAATACCGGGGATTTTTAAACCGGATGGTCTTATATAACCCTGTGTCTTGAATAAGTAAACACGGTATGACTCTGCTTCTGTACATTTAAAGCTCCACGAAGTTTTTTATAAGATTTATTCCAAACTTATGGCTTTTTTCAGGATGAAACTGCACCCCAAAAATATTGCCTCTACCAATAACACTGGTAAAATTACTGCCGTATTCAGTGACAGCAAGCACATCAGCCGGATCTTCACATTGAACATAGTAAGAGTGGACAAAATAAAAACGCATGTCGTCTGGGGAGTTCTTCAGTAAAGGTGTGTCAGTAATAGGTTTGACATAATTCCACCCCATATGTGGAATTTTCAACCTTTCTCCCTTATATTCGGCCGGGAATCTTTTAGTGTAAGCTTTGAAAAATCCGAGCCCAGGATGTACTCCCTCTTCACTGCCTTCGGTGAGGATCTGCATGCCCAGGCAAATTCCAAGCAAAGGAGTTTTCTTATCAAGTACCTTTTCTTTTAAGGTTTCGGTTAAACCGAGCGAATTCAGACTCTGAATTCCATAATCAAATGATCCAACTCCGGGCAATATTATTTTATCCGCTTCCTGTAAGGCAGAAGGTTCCGAAGTTATTAACGCTTTTATGCCGACTTTTTTTAATATGTTTTCTATGGAGGACACATTCCCCATGTTGTAATCAATTATTACAATCATATAAACACCTTTTTATATGGAATTTATCTAAAATTTCTTTTTTCAATCCCTACCCGCATTGCAAATCTTATGGCCGATTTTAGCAGTTTTTCAATATTCTTATAATCTCTAAAGGTCTTGTTCGGCCCCTGCATCATTTCAAGAAATTCCTCTGTAGTTATATCCAGCTTGTTAGATATGAACTCCATGTCCTGCATAGCCAGCGCTTCCTCATAGGGAGGCTCCTCTAAAATATCTAGCGCCTCTTTCCTGGTCATCTGCCCGGTCAATACCAGAGTAGATAGATAACATCTTCTCTTGTCATATCCGAACTTTTTAGGCAGCCAGTATCCCTCAAAAAAGCGGGTAAAAATATTATCATAATGCTTATTGCCGTACTGCTGCCATCCAAATCTCTTTTCTAATTCACTGGTAGCCTGTACTTTTTCATAAGGCACCATATTTAATAAACGGAATACCTTAACACCTTTAAAGTACCGATAATAAACTCGATATTTAAACATGCCGCATAACGGAAAAGTCCTTAAAGGCCGTTTGCCAAACTTCTTGTGAATATCCTTGATCATTCGGATATCATTTAAGTAAGTCCATTCATAAGGTGGTTTTACGCCCTCAGTTGAATAATTGGCCCCGGTTAGTACGTACTTAAATCCGTTTTCGGCTGCATAATTGTACAGTCCGGCAAATATAGCATGATCCTGCGGGGTGTCTTGATAAGGAACCTGTGATTTAAAGAAAGCCAGCTGTAGATCCTTCATCTCCTCCCAATCAACAACAACCGTATATAAATCTACTCCAAGTCTTTTGATCAATTTTCCTACGTTTTCGTTTGACGCGTTCACATTCCACCCGGTGTCTACCAGTAGCACTAACGGACGTAAGCCCAGTTTTTCTTTAGCTATGTATGTTAAATAAGAACTATCAACCCCACCGCTGAGGCCGATAATACAATCATACGGTTTATTCCGGCCGTCTTTTTTGATTTTGTCCACTATGGCCTGGAGTTCTTTATTACCACTTTCGTCAGGATGCCAACTTGGCAAAATGCTGTTATAATAGTTGTCGCAAAAATCGCACCTGCCATTTTCATCAAATCTAATCTCCGGATCAGATGTGTCCATCACACAATTTGTACAGATTTGATACCTCTGATTACTCACTGTTTACCCCTACCCTAACTATGGTTTAACTAAGTGTAATTCCTTTAATCAACAAGCGGTGGTTAATAAAAGCATCACCAATAATATTGTTCTCCTGTTCTCCCTTAATCACTTTATAGATGTATTCGTATTCATCCTTGATGCCTTTGTCCTGTTTTAGTTTGGTCTTGGTCTTTTTAATACTCCCGTACTGGCTCAACTTCACATAATTGTCCAATTCACAAACCATACCGTTAGAGAACACTCTTAACTGTTCTTTGGGATATTTCTTTGAACCCATTGAAGTATATATAATGTTGGCAACCGCCCCCGACCGGAAACGCAAAGTAATTAAACAATTATCCTTTTGGGGAAACGCCTCATTGCTTGCACTGTTAACATCGAGTGATAAAAGTTCACTCCCGTCCAGATATTGAATCACATCTACAAAATGGCATGCTTCACCAATTATTCTTCCACCACCGGTTTTTTCATCTTGTGTCCAGTGATCGACGGGAATATATCCGGCATTCACAATATAGTCATATATTGCTGGAATTTTCTCAGTTGAAAGGTTTTTCTTTATAAGACGTATCAGAGGGGCATGACGTCTATTCATTCCGCAAAACAGTTCCCCTTTTGAGGAGTTATAAGCCGCTTCTATTATATCCAGATCGTTAAGGGTTAAACACAACGGTTTTTCACAGTACACGTTCTTGCCTGCTTCAAGTGCCTTGATAACAAACTGAGCATGAGTATTGTGTTGGGTTGATACAATGATTAAATCGATTTCGTCGTCTTCCAGCAACTTATTGTAATCATTGGTAACATACTCGAATGAAAATACATGGTTGGCCTGGGCTGCTCCAACCCCCCCGGTCGTAGCCAGAGCTCTGAACTGATATAAGCCGGTATCCCTCATTATGGGAAGTAAGGTGTTCTTTGAAAAGTTGCCCGCTCCGATAAGCCCAATGGCCAGCTTTCCATTTTTGCTTCCACCAGGTCCATTCGGCTTATTCTTGTAGATAACGTTCTTCATTTTTTCTTCACTGGACGAATATCTCAATAAAACACCTATGAAGTTTTCTTTATTTGGATTAGTGGTTATCATTTCATAAGCAGATTCTGCCCTCTCAAATTCTATCTCATGGGTAAGTAGATCGATAAAATCGACCCTCTTCTGTGCAATCAAGCGTACGAATTCTTCCAAATTCCTACCCTCAGTAAAGCGGACCTGACCTATGGGATAGTCGATGCCTTTTTCTTCATAATTGGAGTCGTACCTTCCCGGACCGTAGGAACGGGCAATAGTAAATGTCAGTTCCTTTTCATAATAAGGCCGGCGATCGATGTCCATCCTGGTAACGCCAATCATGCAAATAATTCCCCGGTCGCGGGCAATAGCAGCCGCCAGATCCATTGGTTCATTACTATCTGTGGCAGCCGTAATAATAACCTTGTCAACTCCTCTGCCTTTGGTTAATGACTTGGTAATGTCCGGGGCATTTTCATCGTTGGATGTTATAAAGCCTAAAAGCCTGGTTTGGGGCAGGGCTTTATTATAAATGTCATATCCAATTACATCACACCCATAGGCTCCTAGAATCCGTGCTGTAATATGCCCCAACAAACCGAGGCCAATAACTGCCACTGTTTCCCCGGGCACCACCTGAGCCTGGTGTATTCCCTGAAGCGCAATTCCTCCCAGGGCGCATAATGCTGTTTGTCGATAATCTCCTATTTCGTTGGGGACCTTGACTACCAGGTTCTTGTTAACCCGGTTAACTTCACTATGGTAAGCCTGTCCGGCCATAGCTACAATATCGCCCTTTTCAATGTCAGTTACTCCACGCCCACATTCCAAAACCCGCCCTACTGCCGAATAACCCATCGGCATTGGCTCATTCAACCGTGTAAATGCGCTCTCAATGGTTGTAACAACCCCATCAGTCGACATCTTTTCCAGTACTTTCTTGACCTGATCGGGCCTTTCCAGGGCTTTTTGAATGAGGTTCTTTCCCCCGAAGGACTTGAGTCCTTTTTCAGTGCCGACACTGATCACTGAGTAAAGCGTTTCAGCCAGTATGTAATCGTCTTTAATTGTAGGAATTGGTGTTTCAATTAGTTTGACAGAGCCGTCATTAACCATTAAAAACAGTTGCTTCATTAAATATCTTCCTTATATATTTTATAGTTTGTATGTACCTTCTAAACTACATATGTTTTTGGTATCGAATACTATTTTATTTTTAAGCTTGTCTATGTTTTCCTTGATCTCATCATGGGAAACCATTATAACCACAAAATCCACGGCGTCTATAAACTCATCAAGATCAAAATATTGATTGCTTACCAATTCGTAGTCAATGAACGGATCATATGCCTTTAATCCTTCAGCCAGGTGCCTTTCCATACTCTCGAGCAGTTGAAGGGTGGGACTCTCCCTGATGTCATCTACATTTTCTTTGTATGTCAACCCGTATAAACCAATTCTCGATAAGTTCTTAATACCTGTTTCCTTCATGATCTCGAATATTCTTTCTAAAACGAATTCAGGCATAGAATCGTTTATTTTTCTTGCAGCCAGGACAATATTGGCCAGCCCGGGATAATCACCTACTAAAAACCAGGGGTCTACAGATATACAATGGCCGCCTACACCGGGGCCCGGTTGAAGAATATTTACCCGGGGATGCATGTTGGCAATTTTGATAATCTCGTAGACGTTCATGTTGTCAAGCCGACAAATTTTAGCCAGTTCGTTGGCAAAAGCTATATTGATATCCCTATATGTATTTTCAACTACTTTGGTCATCTCGGCGGTTCTTATGTCGGTAATAATTATCTCTCCCCGGCAAAAAATCGCATAGAGTTCTTTAACTTTTTTTGCAACATATTTATCATCGGCTCCTATAGTACGGGGGTTATGAGTAAGCTCATATATCATATTTCCAGGAATGATTCTCTCCGGGGCATGAACTAAATGTATATCACTTCCTATTACAAATCCGTTAGCTTGCACTACGGGTCTAATAAACCTGTCTATGGTGCCAGGGGAAATCGTTGATTCTATTACTATGATTGCTCCTTTGAGACAAACTTTCATGATTTCTTGGATTGCGGCACATATATAACCTGAATCCACTTTTTTATTTATTTTGTTATAGGGGGTTGGTACCGCAATAATATATGTATCGGTTGCCATATATTCCGTAGAAAACTTAATCCCATTGGCTACTGCTTGACTGAAAAGTTCACCCAGGCTATTTTCTTTAAAGGTTGTCTTTCCGGACTGCAGTGTCGCTATCAACTCTTGATTATAATCAGTTCCTACTACTTCAATCCCATGAGATGCCAGCATCAGTGCGGTTGGCAACCCAATATAGCCCAATCCTATAACATTAACCATATGTCTTGCCCTTTCTACTGCTGTCTGTTTAATTGAGCATTATCTGGAATGTTGCCAGGCATTTTCTATCAGTCATTGGTTTTCGAATAGTTATCCGGGTGATTTCTTCCTTTTTTAAATAATAAAGGCTTCTGTAGACTTTATCTGATTTTATATCACCATCAGGCACAATTACAGTGCATAATATTCCATTTTCATCGGTAATTTTAAACCCTTCGGAGATTATTTCCACCATACATGGAGTGTGCAGGTAGAAATTGCAGTATTCACCGTCTCCACGGATTTCATCTGATATTTTATAACCATATTCTACTTGCTCAATTGTTCTGGTATGTTCATAGCCATTCTTAGATATCATCGTGCCCGAAAAATAGGTATCATGGTATTCTACATTTTTACATTCAGTCCAGTCATATATTAAAAATGCACCATGTTTGTTCATTTGCTCAACATTGTCAGGCTGGGCAGTGTTATGCGCTTGCGTCAAAACAAGACTCTTTCCGATATCATTCGCATAAGAATAGGTGCCGCTATCACAGAATACGTTCTTACCATTATGCCATAAATCTATATGTAGTTGATCCATTTGTGCGGGTCGGGATCGAAAATTACGTAAACAAATCATGAGGAACCCGTTATTATGGCGAAATGTATATAATCCTGCACCTTTGAATGGGGCTGTCTTTCGCTCTATATGGCAGGACTGCGGGACAGCGTCATTGCCAAACCATAACAACTCCTCATCATGATCTCCTGGTGGAAAAAGGCTCCGCCCCTCTGTCAGGGCATAGGCTGTATTGATAACTGGTCGGAAATCCCTATACCCGCCTGTTGTAACGTTAAAAATATGCGCGCCGTCATTATAGCCGTAATTGGGGACATCTCCGGTAGCATCCTGAACCTGATACATTAATAGAGCACTATTTCTAATTCGCTCTTTTGATTTTTCCGAAATTGACATATTGGTTCGGCTGCTTATCTTGCATACGCATTCCAATATTTGCATGGCCAGCCGCTGGTAATTAAATGAAAACTGGATGTAACCCCCATCGTCGGTAAACTGGTAATCAATCTCTCTGTCCAGCAGTCTATATGCCTTTTTTAATCCGTCGAGGTCTAAACAACACCAGGAACCAATGATTAGACCGCATATTTCGGATAGGGTATGATTATTCCTGATGCACCTTTTAGCGTAAAAGAAATTGGAAATAACCTTTCTGTAACAAACCTCAACCAAACCATATATGTTTTCTTCGTCACCTGGCGTACAAAGCGGCTTAAAAACTGCGTAGGCAATCAGCGCGTTTATCATTCTCAGGGTGCACTCCTGCCCACATTTATAATTGGCCCCGAAAGAATAGGGATTGTTTTTCAGCCATTGTTCTAGCTGTTCAGAAAAAGCCTTATAATATTTGGTGTCTCCAGTAATCAAATAAGCCCGGCTAAAGCTCAAAAAATGGGTAAACCGTGAGGCTTCCCATACTACTTTCACGTCTCCTAGCCGGTCGTCAAAATCAGGCAGGGTGTACCACTTCTTTGACCTGCTGCTTTCCTCCTTGGAAACCGGACTGTAGTGCCAGTTGATCGGATTGCCGTAATCCAGCTCAATAGAGGAGAAACCTGTAATTATGCCGTTAACCGCCTTGTCAGCGGCAGTGATGATAGCTTCCTGCTTGTCACCCGGCAATGCTGTCAGAAAATTTTTTATACTGACAACATCGATGTCAAATATATCAACTCTTCTTACATTTACCTGTTTTTCAAATACCCGTTCAAATCCGGGAACAGTCGCCATAAGCTTGAGTTTGGCTGAATACAACGAGCGATAAAAAACCCATCTAATTCCGTATTCATTTAAAACAGATTTAATCACCTGGTATTTCATCTCTTTATAACTCCACTACCCGTTAGAGTCCTTCGATTACATTTATAAGCTTCTGCGTTAATACTTTAAAATCAAAGTTTTTAACTGCCTCTCTTCCGTTACGTCCCATTTCCCGGTAGTCTGTTTCAGGCATGTCATGAATAGTTAATATTTTCCTGGCAAGTTCTGAAGGCGTAGGCTCTGCAATCGAGAGCCCGCAACTGTAGTTATCCAGAATACAATAACCCATCTTCACTGTAGAAATAACAGGTTTACCAGAGGCCATGTATTCAAACAATTTATTTGAACTGTTGCCCCTTGACCAATTATAAAGTGATTGAGAATAGTTTAATATGTTAACTGAAGAACGGCTCAATATATAAGGTATAAAGCGTTTTTCAATGTAGCCCTTCATCTTAACGTTGGTAAGACCTTCATCAATAATTCGCTGGCGCAGCATTTCAAACTGGTTGCCGTCACCGTAAATTATGAACCTTATGGCTGAATGTTTTTTTAATAAGGCTGCGGCATCCAGTATATTCTCCACATTGTTGACCGGCCGTATGGAGCCTACATAGACTACATTGAACGCATCACCTTGCAAATCTGTATCATCAAGGGTATATTCTTGGGCAGAATTGATAAAAGCATCTAAATTCACACCATTGTTTATATAGTGACATTTGTTTAAATCGATATCGCCGCCATGTTCCGTATCCCAACGCTTCTCTTTAATGTAGTCCGTATCGCCTTCCTTGGTAAAAATCAGAGCATCTGCCCGCCTGTAAATCCAGTGTTCGCCGGCAATCATCAACTTTCCTAAAAAGCTGTTCTCTTTAACCTTATTAAAAGAAAAGATGGCTTCAGGCCACAGGTCCCGGACCTCACAAATACAGGGAACCCTTAATTTTTTAGCTATTTGTATTCCCGCCACCATTGTCAGTGGATGTACGCTGGAAGCAATTATAAGGTCCGGCTTGCCGGATTCCTTTGCCCAGGTTTTAGCCACTGAAAACAAATTAAGGTAGAACAGCAACATATTCTTGATTCTGTCCCACCCATTGCCCAAAGCAGTAGTTGTCTTTACAAAAACAAACGGAATACCATTTGCCGTATCTACAACGTATTTCTTACCACCGGTGTCCACAAAATCACGCGTATTGTGGTATGTACTTGCACAAAACACGGTTGGTTTATAACCCGCCTCAATAAGGTTTTGCGCAAACCAGTAATGCCGCCCGCCCTTATTTTTGTACATATCTGTTGCATAATGGTTCCATAACCAGATCTTTTGCTTCACTATTTTGCTCCCAAATCCCTACATAAGTTCAAAGCCCTATTTAAGGGCTAATCAGGTATTTTAAGCATTGACCATACTAGGAAGGAATTACTAGACTTGTCCGGCAATGCAGCCGTACTGCTGAACCCTGTCAGGAAAAGGACTTGATTGCTTTCTACTCAATATCTAGTAGCGTTTTACCACCCGGGCTGGTGTTCCCACTGCCAGCGACAAAGGTGGAATATCGCTAATCACTGTAGAACCCGCTCCGATAGTTGACCACTCACCGATGTTTAGCTGATTGATAACACAGGAATTAATACCAAAAAAGCAGCCGGATCCAACGTGAACTTCTCCGGCGATGTTGGAAGCGGGCATTAAGCTTACATAGTCTTCTAGTATGGTGTCATGCCCGACAAAACAATTGGGGTTTATTATGCAGGAATCACCCAATACGACATTCGTGGTAATTACACTTCCACAGCAAATTATGCTGCCTTTTCCAATTCGGTTGTGTTTTGAACAATTAGCTGATGGGTGAATTAAGGTAGCCAGTTTAATGTTGTTGACTGCAAGCTTTTCCATAATGGTCTTTCGTGCTTTACTATTGGCTATAGCCACCACTACCCAGGGCTTTTCATCCAGTGTATACAATAGTTCAACCGGCCCCAATAGCGGATACCCTTCGACAGTAGCACCCTCTTTTCCATCGTCGACAAAACCAATAAATCCCCACTCCGGGGCAGCCTGGTTTATATCATGCACCAGCCAGGCGACCTCTCTACCCAAACCACCGGCGCCAGCAATTATAAGTGGTTTTAATCGATTAGTCATTTGCGATACCTTTTACACCTGCATTTACAGCCGCTTCATCCATACTGCAACCGCTAAATCCTTCTTCAATATTTCCTCGAAATTCCGGCATAGTAACTGCTCCCTCTCCACTTATGCCTTCTCGTTTAAAGGCTTTAATAAGCGTCATACACATAATCTTGATATCCAACCATGCAGTAATACTATCAACGTACTCGACATCTAAATCTAATCTCTCTTTCCAGTTCAACTGATTTCTGCCGTTGATCTGGGCCAAGCCTGACAGCCCCGGCCTTACCTCATGCCTCCGCCTCTGGTGTTGATTATATAAGGGCAGGTATTTAATAAGGAGAGGTCTGGGACCGATTATTGACATGTCGCCTTTTAATATGTTGATCAGTTCAGGCAGCTCATCCAGCGATGTTGCCCTCAACGCTCTGCCAAACCCGGTTAACCTTAGTTCATCGGGAAGAAGCATTCCAAGGGAATCCCTCTGATCGGTCATGGTTCTGAACTTATATATGGAAAATACTTTTTCGCCTTTGCCCGGCCGGGTCTGGTTAAAAATAACCGGATCACCTAAATAAATCCTGATCAATACAGCAACAATGATCATAATGGGTGACAGCAAAATTAAAGCGAACAGAGATAACAATATATCCGAAAATCTCTTACCCCATTTTACATACATTGCCGACTCCCAATCACATTAATCCCTTATAAAAAACATCCCTTTACGATTTCAATTACCCCGGATTGCTGCTCTTTGGTCATTTTTGTGTCCGACGGGAGACAGATCCCCTGGGTAAATATCCCCTCAGAAATACTCTGATCACTGTCAAAGTGACTAAAAAAAGCGCACTTTTCGTAAAACGGTTGTAAATGCATAGGTTTCCAAACCGGTCGTGATTCAACGTTTTTGGCTTCCAATGCCACCATAATATCAAGCGGTTTTACACTGCTATCAACATCTAAAGTTATAACTGACAGCCAGAAATTAGGCTCACCGAAATCGCAGATGTTGGCCATGGAAATTGCCGGAATATCAAAGAATGCATCTTTATATATTTCATAAATAGCTTTCTTTTGCCTTACGCGTTCATTAAGCACCTTTAGCTGGCCTCTGCCGATACCGGCGCATATATTGCTCATACGATAATTATAACCTAGTTCACTATGCTGATAGTATCTGGCCGGGTCCCTGGCCTGGGTAGCCCAGAATCTAACCTTGCTGATGGCTTTTTCGTCATCAGACACCAGCATTCCGCCTCCCGAAGTAGTAATTATTTTATTTCCGTTAAAAGAGAAAGCCCCAAATTTACCAAAGGTACCGCTTGCTCTGCCTCTGTATGTAGCTCCCAGAGACTCTGCGGCATCCTCAATTATCGGGACCTGGTAGCGGTCGCAGATGGTTTTTATCCCATCCAGGTCTGCTGATTGGCCATAAAGGTTAACTACTATGACCGCCTTGGGAGTGTATTGCTGGAAGGCTTTTTTGAGGGCTGCAGTTGACATGTTCCAACCCTCTGGCTCACTGTCAATAAAAACCGGAGTCGCATTTTGATAAATTATGGGGTTGCAGCTTGCTACAAATGTCAGGTCTGAACAAAAAACTATATCACCCTGTCCTATATTCAACGCCTTCAATGCTAAATGGATAGCGGCGGTTCCGGAACTAAGCGCAGCAGCCGATTTTACATCTAGATACGCTGCTATTTCGTTTTCAAAAGCATCTACATTAGGGCCTAAGGGGGCTACCCAGTTGCTGGTAAAAGCTTCTTCAATATAAGCCTTTTCAAACCCGCTCATATGAGGTGACGACAGATAAATTTTACTATTCACTTGTTTATAACCTCGTTTTTATTACTAGTCCTACGTAAACAAATATTCTAATAATAACTTGATAATCCTGCCGATATATCGCAATTTCTGCCAGAAGGCGACCCTTATCGCCAATATTATCCAGGCCAAGTTCTCGCTATCAAATGGCTGCGTTTATTCCTGAATGATATTTGACCTGTGTCATTTCGCTAAAGTCATGATAGGTATAAGTATTATATCAAGAAAATTAGCCCTGGTAATGTTTCTGAGGATAATTACCATCCGAACTAACAAGATTAGTATTTTTTTGACATGATTGGCAATGCCTTCATCAAAATATAGGGCTTACAATGCAAGAATATGCTGCAGGATCATGTGCTGAAAAGCCAGTTTAACAAAATTCTCCTTTGAATCGGCTATTCCAAAACCGGAAGTACATCGTGTATTATGGAAAGCAGATATTGGTGGTATTAATCAGAAAATCAGATGTATATCGCCAGGTATAATCTTAAAGAAGTTTTTGACTCTCAGGGTGCTGGCCAGCCTGTAATTGCACCGAATTAGATCCTCTAATTGATATTTCAATCCAATATGAAATACTAGTTGTCGAAACAAAAGAGCTCGTTTGTAAAAATTCAAGAAAATGTGCAGGAGCAAGCGTATATATGAAGAATAGTGACTGGGTAAAGTTTAATTTTTTGAGAAGGATGATTTAATAGAATATGTTTTATAATACGATAAAAAATATTACTTTTAAAAGTGTACTAATTGCATTTCTGTGTCTGCTGCTGGCAAGCGCATTTTTTGCCAAGGGATTGTACTATGCAGACCAATTTAATATATTCATGCTATTTTTGGCTCCTTTATTTACCCTTTTCATGTATAAACAGTACAAAGACCGCGATGGCTATTTTTTTGCCCATAAATTGGATTGGGCAATGCTTGCTTTACTAATTGCTTATGCTTTTTCTTTAATAAATGCGGTTGATATTCACGCCGCAATAATGGGGCTTATGCGTTTCGCTGCATGTGTGCTAGCCTTTTGGATATGTTATCGAGCGGCACTTGAAGACAGCGGATATAAAGCTCTTATCTACTCTCTATATCTGACCGGTGTTGCTATGGCGTTATTCGCCGTCCTGGTTTATTGCGCTATAACCCCCTATCAAAATGTTGATTTATACAGGTTATCTGGTACTTTTGAATATGCAAATACCGTCGGTGTTTACGCGGGTGTCATTTTTTTACTTGGGTGGGGGCTGGCCCTAACAGTCCAGAATCGTATTACTCGCATCGGTATTGCTGGCAGCAATGCTGTATTATTATTAGTTTTAGCGGGCAGCCTTTCCCGTGGAGCTTTTTTATTATTCCCAATTGCTGTCATAGTTTATTTTATAACTGTTAAGCGTGAACAAAGACTTCAAGCCTTGATGGCATTAATTATAGCTGCAATTCCGGGTATTTTAGGTGCTAACTTACTATTATCCAGTGGTCCAAAGCCAATATCATGTATTTATCTGCTTCTAACTTTTCTACTGGCTGTTTGTATGCATTGGGGAATCGAATATTTTATTAATAGAATTAATATTAACTTTAGCCTAAAAAAGTTATCCATAGGCATTGCCAGTGGTGTTCTGATTCTGGTTTTATCGGGTGTTTTATTTCTGCCAATTATAAAGAGTGGTATTCCCGGGGGTTCGCTCAGCAGACTGACTAGTATTAGCTTACAGGAACATAACCTTCAGTTGCGAATCATGTTTAGCCATGATGCATTCGAAATAGTAAAAGATCATCCGATAATTGGCATTGGTTCAGGGGGGTGGAACGCCCTTTACCACCAGTATGCACGGCAGCTTTATTGGTCTGACAATACCCACAATTATTTCCTGCAAACTTGGGTTGAAACCGGTACCATCGGCTTATTAGCTCTTTTAGCAATTTGGCTTGTATTCTGTCAGTTGTTATGGAAGCACCGAAGAAGGGGAGACGATAATGAGAGTGCATCTTTTTGGGGTGCCGCTGTTGCATGTTTCTATCTGGGGGCACATAGCATAATTGACCTTAATATGGCATTTAGTGCTATCGCCTTCCTTCTTTTTGGTCTTATGGGCGCGCTCAAAGGAAGAGCTGAAAAAGCCATAGACGAACCAATCCCTACAGCTTCTGCCAATTCCCGCAAGAACAAAAAAGGCCCTAAACACGTTCGGGAAAAGCGTTCCCAATGGAAAAGCAAAGTGATTCCCGGTATGACTTTAGCCTCCATTTCGGCTTTTGTCCTTTTTATATATGCCGCCTGTCTGGTTACGGCAAGTGTTAACTATCAGAAAGTGACAAAAATCATGAATCAAAATCCTAATCAAGGGATAGTCTATCTTAACCAGGCTATCCAATTTGACTCATTAAATGCTGATTATTGGAGTACTGCAGCCTCATACTATGTCGCGCTATTTAGAGCGACCAACTGCCTTCAAGACTTTAATTTGGCGATAGCAGACTGTAAAAAAGCTGAAGAGCTCAGCCCCTATGCAATACCGATACTAAATAACATTAATAAATCTTATGAAGAGCTGGGCGAATATGACAAATGCATCGAAGTTGCCGATAAACTAACCCGGATCAATCCCTGGGATCCGAACGGCTATGCTTCTCTCGCCAACTTTCAGTTTATGGGTGGAATCAGTAGTATGATCAAGCAGCAACAACTGCAGCAAGCAGATCAGTACTGGTTGGCAGCAACGCAAACAGCTGACCGGGTGCCGGCAAACATTACAGTATCTCCGGTTGGTTTGAATTGCACCTCGGGTCAAGCATTGCTATTATTGGGCAGAAAAGATGAAGGAGAGCTTTTCTTGCGAAAGATGTTGACAGTGCCGAAGGGCTATTCTGAACAGGTTGATTTCTTTCGAAAAAACGCACGTCTTTGGCTGATTGCTTCTCTGGAAAACTCGGGGAACCTAGATGAGGCTGGAAAACTGATGCAAGATATTCCCCAGGCAGATCGGGCCGGAGCGAAGACTACAGTGAATACATTTAAATCTTATATAAATACAGCCGCTTCACTTAGAGCAAAAAATCATCAGTAACTTAAGTTGAATCAGTCAAGGTGTTAGCAGGAAGGAATTACTAGATATTTGCCGAAATATTACATTACCTTTAAATAAAGGAGGTGGAATGTGATGAAAAAAAGGCTGCTACCAGTAATCCTGGCTTTGTTGTTAATATTTACTGTACCGGCAATCGTTTGTGCCTATGATTATACAGCGGTTGTGGCAAGTCAAGCCGCCCAGCAAACGGCACAACAAGTAACTGTGAATCAAACCGGGCATGTTCCTTTAAAGAATCTTTGCCAAATAATCGGTGCAAGCTTAACCTTCGATGAAAGCACCGGTGCCGCCACTGTCCAGTACCAAGAACATACCATTATATTTACTGCGAATTCCAAGCAGGTTACTATCGACAGTAAACCGATTGAATTAAATGCCACTGTATTCATTG
>JBDKUD010000281.1:0-15377 GCA_039679805.1 Syntrophomonas sp.
GGAGAAGTCATACCAGAACCTCGGAATATGGTGCTAATTGAGACTGAACTGGGTGCCCAGCGCATTATAGGAATGCTGGAGGGAGAACACGTACCCAGGATATGTTAGTAAACTAGATAATTTATGGGGTATAGGGATTATATGTATTATTAATACCAACGTAAGGCGGGAAGCAGTTCCCGCTTTATTTATTTTCTGACACTGGATATTTAGGAAATATGTACAAAATAAAAGGAATTTATAACAAAATGGAGAAATTATTTGTAAATTTGAGAATGCAATTAACTAATTGAAAGGTTAATAGTTATGAACCAGAAAATACAAAGGATATTAATAATAGAAGATGATTTAATAGACCAAATGGCTTTGGAACGGGCTATTAAAAGAGACAACCTGTCCTATGGGTATTATTTGGCAGGTTCTATAACCGAGGCTCGGAAGGCTTTGGAAAAGGAAGATTTTGATGTAGTCATTAGTGATCTTGCACTGGGTGACGGTACCCTTTTTGATATTCAGGATTTCATTGTTAAAAAAGGTATACCGATTATTGTTACTACCGGTACCGGTGATGGGGGAATTGCAGTTAAGGCCATAAAGAATGGTGCCGATGATTATATCATTAAAGATGTGGAAGGCAATTATTTGAAGATACTGCCCACCACCATAGAAAAAGCAATTGAAAGCAAACGGAACGATGAACTAATCACAAAATTGTCCCGAGCGCTGGAACAAAGCCCAGGTTTTATTATTATTACTGATGTTAACCGGAAGATTGAATACGTAAACCCCAAATTCATTGAAGTAACAGGATATTCCAGCCAGGATGTTTCCGGTCAAGATCTTTCAACGTTTCTTGCCGGTGAAGATTCCTGCCATATATTTGAGGAAGCATGGCTGAATGTTAAGGAGGGCCGGGAATGGAAAGGAGAATTATGCAGCAAAAAGAAAAATGGAGAATGTTATTGGGAAATAGTTTCAATCTCTGTTATTAGAAACAAGGAAGGTTATGTAAGCAATTATCTCAAGGTGGGTGAAGATATTAGCAATCGAAAGAAGGCGGAAGGAGTACTGGAGCAGGCCCGGCAAACCGCGGAAGCAGCCAATCAGGCTAAAGGTGAATTTCTTGCCAATATGAGTCATGAGATAAGGACGCCTCTTAACGGGATTATTGGAATGACCGAGCTTCTTCTGGAAACACCGCTGGATGATTTTCAAACCGAGTATGCCAACATTATTATGGATTCTGCCCGTGATTTGTTATTAGTTATTAGTGATATCCTTGATTTCTCAAAGATCGAGGCCAAATTGACGACGGTAGAAAACTCAGACTTTGAGTTGGTTCCGTTAATAAAAAGCTTGACCCGCATTCTATCGCCCCAAGCGGCCAAGAAAAGATTGCTTTTTAGAACCCTGATTGACCCCGAAATTCCAATAACATTAAATGGTGACCCGCTGCGGTTACGTCAAATATTATTAAATCTTATAAATAATGCTATCAAGTTTACAGAAAAGGGTACGGTAACTATACAGGCCAGCCTGGAGGATAGAAATGAGTACCAGGTTATGATTAAATTTGAAATCAGTGATACCGGGATTGGCATTGCGACGAGTGACCAGGGCAAGTTGTTCCAACCATTTGTACAAGTGGATTGTTCCAGTACCCGCAGATTTGGGGGGACTGGGTTGGGATTGGCGATATGCAAGCGCCTGGTTGAGGTTATGAACGGAGCTATAGGGTTAGAAAGTACGCCGGGGAAAGGGTCTATATTCTGGTTTGTACTGCCATTTGGTTGTAATAATAATCTTAATACGAGAGACGCGGAAGACAAAGGAGATGCTGATCTGGAAAAGGAGTATAACCAGGTTCAGACCTTACCTGCCGAGGATTCTGCTGCAGATATCTCGCAGGATCGGTTGTTGGTTTTACTGGTCGAAGATGACCCTGTAGCCCGGAAGCTGGCCCAATATCAATTAAATAAACTTGGCTACCAGTCGCACGTTGTTGTTAACGGCCGGGAGGCCGTATATGCCGCGACTAATAACAATTATGATTTGGTTCTCATGGATTGCCAACTTCCGATTATAGATGGATTCCATGCTACCCGGGCTATTAGGGAAGCAGAAATTCGTCTGGAGAGACATGTTCCTATTATTGCCATGACTGCAAGAGCTATGGCGGAAGACAAAGAATTATGCATGGCTGCAGGAATGGATGATTACATCACTAAACCGGTGGAATTTCAGAAACTACGTGGTGTGCTGGATAGATGGGCATCAAACCGGGTAAATGAATGATTTTCCGCCATTTGCGAGTTAATTAGGGGAGAGGATGGGAAGAAGAATGAATAGTGGCGGGAGGCAACCAATAGGTGATGAATATGAAAAAAATTCTGAGAAAAAACAAATGGAAAATGGCCTGCCAACAAGGCTGAGAATATTGGTTGTAGAGGATGATGAGGTTACCCGTATGGTTACTTCCAGATTACTGCAAAAGAAAGGTTATGTAGTAGAAACGGCAGCTAATGGACAGAAGGCATTAGCGCTTCTGGGCAATGATATTTTCGATCTGGTATTAATGGATATATCCATGCCTAAAATTGATGGTCTGGCATTGGAGAGACACATTAAGAAGAACAGTAAGACCAGAAATATTCCCGTGGTAGCAGTTACGGCTTACGCATCTGATGAGGACCAAAAGAGATTACTGGCTCAGGGGATGAATGGATTTATCGCCAAGCCGGTGAACCCGGAAGAATTATTGAAGACCATAGTGCAGCTAACATCGTCAAGCTGCGATGTTATAGACCGGGAAGGACTTATCTTACGTACTGACGGAGACCGTGAATTTATCAAAGAAGTAGTCGAGTTGTTTTGTCAAACGTCCCCGGAAATAATCTCCAAAATTAATAATAGTTCTGATTTGCAGAATGTCAATGAACTAGCCCATAAGTTGCAAGGTGCTGCAGAGACTGTGGGTGCCAAACAAATTATAAATATTGCCCATCAAATAAAAATAGCTGCCCAAGCCGGGGAGTGGCAGGAAATAAGCAATGGCTGCCAGCTGTTCGAACCGGCCCTGGATTTATTCAAACAAAGCCTGGCGGAGTGGGGAATCATCCTCTCTAATAACGGATTATAAGAAATGGAGATATTGAGACAAGATGGGATTTACGTTAAACGAAGTGCTCGATATTCCACAGCTGCAGCAATTACTAGACAGTTTTTATCCTATTGTTGGAATCGCGCTGGCAATTACGGATATAGAGGGTAATGTGGCGGTTGAGACCGGGTGGCAGAATATATGCAAAAATTTCCACCGGCAGTGTCCTTTAACCAGGCAAAAATGCCAGCAAAGTGACAGCTATATAAAAGAAAAATCAAGTGTGAGATCTTATATTGATTATCAGTGCCTGAATGGGTTAGTAGATGTTGCAGCACCAATTATCATCAGGGGCCAACATCTGGGAACAGTTTATGCCGGACAGTTCCTGTGGCAACCACCGGAAGTAGATCTTTTCATTCAACAGGCTCGCAATTATGGATTTAATGAAGCAGAATACATAGAAGCATTATACCAGGTTCCAATAATTCCAGCAGCCCATATGGAAATGGTTATGGCTTTTTTAATACAATTGGCTAAATTATTGGCAGGTATGGGAATGGAAAGAGTGCGGCAATTAGAAGCAAGGGATATTGCTATCAAAGAGGAGCGTTACTTTAATGAAGCCATACTTGATACCGCAGGGGATCTGATTGTTGTCTGCAATCAAGAGGGGAAGATAGTACGATTTAATCAGGCTTGTGAACAAATTAGCGGGTATACCTTTGATGAGGTACAGGGCAGATACATTTGGGAAGTCGCCCATGAACCGGGAGATGCAGAACCAATAAAGGACTTGTTTCCCAATGCAGTGGCCAACTGGTCTTCACCCGGGTTGAGGCAGAGGTTAGAAAGCTTCTGGGTAACCAGGGATGGCAAACGACGTCTTATTAGCTGGATTGTGACCTTTCTATTGGATGAAGAGGGTGTAGCTCTATATGTTATCGGGACTGGAACTGATGTTACCCAGCAGAGGATAATGGAGGAAAGGATAAGGGAGAGCGAACAGGAACTGCGCAGTATTTTAGAAAATGCCAGTGCCATTATTTATGCTCTTTCTCTGGAGGGGCGATTTACTTTTGTATCCCATGGTTGGACATTGCAACTGGGTCACAGAACTAACGAAGTAGATAACCGTTTATATGAAAAGTTTATTCATCCGGACGATGTACCGGCTCTCAGTGATTATATAGATAAAGTAATAACCACTGGCAGATTACAGGAACCGGTTGAATATCGTATCCGGCACCAGGATGGAACTTGGCGTTGGCATATTTCTACCATCTCCCGGGTCAAGGACAAAAATGGGAATCCGCTTTTCCTGGTCGGTGTGGCTACGGATATTACCGAACGAAAAATTGCAGAGGATGCTTTGCATGAGTCGGAACGCAGATTTCGAGATTTGTTGGGAAATGTCAAGTTGGTGGCGATAGTTTTTAACACAGATGGAAAAATCATTTTTTGTAATGATTTTCTTCTGGCACTGTCTGGTTGGAATATGGAAGATATTAAAGGTAGAAACTGGTTTGAGACTTTTGTCCCTAACCAATACCGTGAACGGGAGCAAAGAATAATTAATCAGAGCCTGGAAAATAAAACGGCCCCCGCCCATTCGGAAAGCGAGATTTGGACCAAAACCGGGGAAAGAAGGATTATTCTGTGGAGTAATACTTTGCTCCTTGATATTGATGGGAATCCGACCGGTTTTGCCTCTATCGGCGAGGATATAACCGAGCGTCACCTAGCTGAAGAAAAGAGTAATCAACTGGTGCATGAACTAGAACATGCCAATAAGGAACTGAGGGAATTTGCTTATATTATATCCCATGATTTAAAGGCTCCGCTCAGGGCGATTAGATCTTTGGCTGATTGGGTATATTCTGATAATTTTGATAAGTTTGACGACGTTGGAAAAGAACAGCTGCAACTTCTGATAAGCAGGGTTAACCGTATGCATAATCTATTGGAAGGTATATTACAGTACTCTCGGATTACTTCAAAAAAGGAGCCGGATGCACTGGTTGTTATTGAAGAAGTTATCAGGGAAGTTTGGGATATGCTAGGACCGGCAGATAATATAAGTATCGTTCTGGAAAGTAAAATGCCCTGGTTGATAATCGAAAGAACTCGAGTACAACAGGTTTTTGAGAATCTTATTAGTAATGCCATCAAATATATGGATAAACCCAACGGCATAATAAAGATATCCTGTAAACAACAATGGCCTTATTGGTTATTCAGTGTCAGTGATAATGGCCCTGGTATTGAAGAAAGATATTTCGAAAAGATATTTACTATATTTCAAACATTAAGGGCCCGGGATGAATTTGAGAGTACCGGTATAGGATTAACAATTGTTAAGAAAATTGTGGAAATGTATGGCGGGAAAATATGGGTTGAATCGGAAGTGGGACAGGGAAGTACTTTTTATTTTATTCTTCCGGCATCAACCCGGTTACTGGAGGAGAAAAAGTAAGTGCGAACTAATAAGCCTATTTTGTTGGTAGAAGATGACAAAGTTGATGCGTTGACGGTAAAAAGAGCTTTAACAGAATTAAAGGTTACCAATGAACTAATAATAAGAGAAAATGGTGAAGAAGCCCTGGATTTCTTGCGAGATCAACATAATCAGAAACCGGCTATTATATTGCTGGATATTAATATGCCGCGAATGAATGGCCTGGAATTCCTGGAGATAGCCAAGAATGAGCCGGATATCAAAAAAATACCGGTGATTATATTAACTACTTCCAGTGAGGAATTGGACCGAATGCAGAGTTTTCAATTAGGTGTGGCAGGATATATGGTAAAACCTGTAGATTATAAACAGTTTGTCGATGTTGTTAGGGTTATTGACATTTATTGGACCTTGAGTGAATTACCGGAAGGATAGCAAAGCAGAGAATGTTCAGTTGGTCGTTTAGAAAAATGGATATCCACCAAATAATTGACAATAATATGAAGTGCAGACTATAATAAACCTGTGTTTTAATGGGGTGTAGTTTTTAATGAAGATAAATCTTAAAAGCCTTATATTGAATCCCAATACCAGTAAGGAATTTCACCTGGAGGAATCGGGTAATCCAGAATTGCTCGAAGACATCGGGGGGAGTTTCCTGCAACCGGTTGTGGTTGATTTGGTGGTTGAGAAGACGGGACGGGTTTTTGCCGGTTCGGGAACGGTTAATACTGTTATTCAACTGATATGTTCCCGTTGCCTGGATGAAATAAATTTTCCTATCAAGACCCGTTTTTATGTTACAATAGTCGAAGGTGTGCTGCAAAATCAGAACCATGCTGAAGATGATTTTCTGATTATGGCAGCAGACGGGGATGTTGATTTATCAGGTTCTGTTGAAGAGGCTATTTTCCTGACCATTCCCTTGAATCCATTATGCAGGGATGATTGTCAGGGAATTTGTCCTGTTTGTGGTGTTAATAAAAACTTGGAAAAGTGCCACTGCCAGAAGGAAGTAATTGATCCCCGCTGGGAAAAACTTAAGAATTTGAAGTAGGGAAGGAGGTTTATTTCAATGGGTGTTCCCAAAAGAAGACATTCCCATTCCCGCAGTACCAAACGCGCTGCCGAGTGGAGAAAAATTAAAAATCCAGGGCTGGTTGAGTGCCCACAATGTCATGAACTTAAAATGCCTCATTGTGCATGTTTGGCGTGTGGGAATTATAAAGGCAAAACAGTTATGTAAATTTCAATATGCAAAAGTAATCAAAAAGTAAGGTATGGTCTATTAGAGGCTTATGGCTTACTTTTTGTTTTTAAAGGAGGTTATTTATGAGGATAGCAATTGATGTTATGGGTGGTGACCATGCACCAACGGAAATTATTGCGGGAGCATTAAAATGGGCCGGGCAGTCTGATTCCAGCCTTTTGCTGGTGGGTGACCAGGAGGTTATTGCCGGAGAATTGGAATCATTTGCATATAACCCGGAGCAAGTTTCCATTATTCATGCCTCTGAAGTGGTAGGGATGAATGAATCACCTGCACTGGCACTGCGCAAAAAAAAGGATTCTTCTATTATGGTGGCGACCAAGCTGGTTAAAGCCGGACAGGCGGATGCCATCATTTCTTGTGGTAATACCGGAGCTCAGATGGCAGCCGCCGTTTTTACTTTGGGCAGATTGGAAAGTGTTGAACGGCCTCCTATTGTGGCCAATGTCCCAAATGTATTAGGGAAATTTTCCTTATTAGTCGATGTTGGTGCTAATGTGGATTGCAGACCTGGACAATTATTGCAGTTTGCCATTTTGGGAAATGCCTATGCCAAGGTAGGTCTGGGAATTGATAACCCCCGTATTGGGCTGTTAAATAATGGTGAGGAAGAAACCAAAGGTAATTCCCAAACAGTGGAGGCCTATGCTTTGCTGCAAAAAGAACCGGGATTAAATTTCACCGGTAATATTGAAGGCAGGGACCTATTTAGCGGGAAATGTGACGTGATTGTTTGTGATGGCTTTACTGGAAATGTTGTGTTAAAAACAGTTGAAGGACTGGCTATATTTATGGCTGGTGCTATAAAAAAGGAACTGGGTGGCACACTATCTGTTTTCCAACATTTTGATTATACTCAGGTCGGGGGAGCGCCATTGCTGGGGATTGACGGCATCAGTATCGTATGTCATGGCAGTTCTAAACAGAATGCGGTTTTCAATGGTATCAGAATAGCAGCAGAATGTGTACAGCAAGATATAGTTAAAATGCAGAAACAAGCATTGGCGAAATAGCCCGAGGGATAAGGCTATTATTGAGTGTATGAGTTTAAAGTGTATATAATTTATATTATAAAAGATACCAGGAGGAATTTTTGATGAATGAGTTTTTTGATCTAGCCAAAAAGGTATTGGCCGAACAACTTAGTATTGATTCTGCAGGTATAACCATGGAAACGACTTTTGAACAAATTAATGCTGATTCTATTGATATTGTTGAAATGATTATGGCTATTGAAGATGTATATGATGTGGAATTTCCTGAAGAAGACCTGGAACAATTTTCAACTGTAGGCGCACTCCTGAGCGCATTATACAGCTTTTTGGATCAGGCTAAAAATGAGTAATGAACATAATCCGGCACAGTCTTTTCTGATTGATAATGAATTAAAATTCCGAAATCCCGAGTTAATGACTATGGCTCTTACTCACCCGTCTTATTCTCAGGAACGTTGTACCAATAATAATAATCAAAGATTGGAATTCCTGGGAGATGCAGTACTGAATTTTATGGTGGCAGAATACCTGTACAGTAATTATTTACAAAAGGCTGAAGGTGAGTTGACCAAAATCAGGGCCCGGGTGGTATGCGAAAATGCAATGACCGATATAGCGCATGAAATTAATATAGGAAAGTATATCCGACTAGGTAAAGGTGAAGAAATGTCCGGAGGAAGAAAAAGGAAGTCAATTCTTGCCGATACCGTTGAATCAGTTATAGGAGCCATTTATCTGGATCAGGGTCTTGGATGCGCACGGGATTTTATTCTTAAACATTTGGAAGAAACCATAAAAGAGACTGCCAAGGGTGAATATCAGGATTATAAATCCAGACTTCAGGAACTAGTTCAGGCCAGAAGCAGGAAAAATGTAACCTATACTATTCTAGAAGAAAGTGGTCCGGCCCATGCCCGGGATTTTGTTGCCGGGGTTTTTTTCAATAACCAATTATTGGCCACCGGTAGTGGAAAAAGTAAAAAAGAGGCCGAACAGAATGCAGCCCGCCAGGCACTGGAAAATGAATCGTTGATTGCGGAAACTGGATTAGAACATGAATGAAATAAAAAGACACTATAATATACCAATTTTTATACCTCATCTGGGATGTCCTTTTAACTGTATTTTTTGTGATCAGAAAAAGATTTCATCACAGCATCAGGCTCCGGGTAAAGCAGAAACCATAGCAATAATAGAACAACATTTAAGTACCATTCCTGCAGATGCTGAGGTGGAGATTGCGTTTTTTGGTGGTAATTTTACTTCAATTCCCGAAAAACTGCAGCTAGAATACCTCGAGGTGGTAAATCCTTACTTAAGGAGTGGAATAATAAAAAGTATTCGAATTTCGACTCGCCCTGACTGTATTGACCGAGATATTTTAGTTTTCTTGCGCCAATGGGGGGTTAAAACTGTTGAATTAGGGGTTCAATCACTAAGTGATAAAGTTTTAAAAGCATCGGCTCGTGGATATAAGGTGGAGGATGTTTTTAAAGCTTCCCGTCTGATTAAGGAAGAACAATTAAAACTCGGCATTCAGTTAATGATAGGGCTTCCCGGTGACAGCTTTGATTTGGACCAGGAAACTACTACGTTGGCCATTTCTCTTAAGCCGGATATGGTAAGAATATATCCCACCCTAATTTTAACGGGCACTGTTCTGGAAAACATGTATCTGCAAGGGGACTATGCCCCGACCGAATTACCGGAAGCTATCAAAATAGCAATGCACATGCTCTTAAGGTTCCAGGAACAGGGGATAGAGGTAATTCGTATGGGGCTGCACCCGGGTGAGGATTTACGCAGTCAGGGCACTATAGTGGCAGGGCCCTTCCATCCTAGTTTTGGTGAACTGGTGGAACAGGAGATATTTAAAGAACAGGCTGCATTTGCTGCCAGGAAGTTAATTGCCGATTATATGCCGGGCCGGCCAATTAATATCTATGTAAACCCTCGGGATATTTCCAAACTGATTGGTAACCGTAAAAGTAATATTAGTTACCTGAAGAAGGCTTTAGAATGCGATGAAATTTATATAAAGAAAGTTGACGGTAATGAACGTAATTGGGTGGGTGTTAGTTTTGGGGAATTGAGTCAACCAGTGATTATTGTGGATAGGCCAGAGTTTATCAGGAATTATTTTTAGAAACAATATTAGGATACATTTCGAAATAAGGGAGATCGTGGTTTAATTTTGTTGGAGATAATAAAAGGAATTAAAAGTCTCTCTGTCAAACTAGCTACTAGAAAATAGCCGGGAAGGTTAAGAATTTTATGCGTGAACGAATACTCGAGGAACTATATAAACACCGGGATGATTTTATCTCCGGCAGCCAGCTGGCTTCCCAGCTAGGTATTAGTAGGGTTGCAGTCTGGAAACATATTGATGCCTTAAAAGATGAGGGCTTGGAGATAGAAGGCATCAGTGGTAAGGGTTATCATCTCATAAATGCCTATAACCTGGTCTTGCCGGATGAGTTTAGTAAGCAGATAAATACCCGTTTTGCAGGTAAAGTTGTCAGGTATTACCCACAAATTGATTCTACCAATGAAATGGCTAAACGGATATATAAGCAGGAAAAGCCTCCTCAAGGTACTGTAGTTCTGGCAAGAAAACAAACCGGGGGCAAGGGACGCAGGGGACGACAATGGCAATCCCCGCCGGGAGGACTATGGTTCTCTATAATATTAAATCCCGAACTGCCTTTGCCGCAGATAGCTATTCTGTCACTGGTATGTGCAGTAGCAGTTTGCCATGCCTTAAAGGCTTTCTCTCCTTCGCCGCCGATGATTAAATGGCCCAATGATATATTTATTAATGGCAAAAAAGTGGCTGGTATCCTGCTAGAGGTCAGTGGTGAACTCGATCACACTGATTATGTGATCGCCGGGATAGGTATTAATGTAAATATTGAAACCAGATTATTACCTGAAGCTATTAGAGACACTACCACTTCTTTGCTTGAAGAAAACGATCATTGTTTAGACCATTCCAGGGTTCTGGCATTGGTGCTGTCAAACCTGGAAAGATATTACCTTCAATTTACCGAAGAAGGTTTCCAGAATATTTTAATGGAATTTAAAGAGGAATGTCTGCATCTCGGTAAGGCTGTGAAGATTTCTCGGGGAAACAGGGATATTGAGGGTGTAAATATTGACATCGATGAATCAGGGAACTTGATAATAGACACCGGTGCAGGAATTGAAAAAATAACCACCGGGGATGTTGTTCTGATTGAAAAACAGGAGGATCAGGGGTGTATTTAAAGCGGTTGGAGATAAGAGGATTTAAATCCTTTGCAAATAATACTGAGATATATCTAAAACCGGGTATAAATATAGTAGTTGGGCCGAACGGTTGTGGTAAAAGTAATGTCATTGATGCTATTCGCTGGGTTCTGGGCGAATCCAATATCCGCAATCTTCGTGGCCAGACCTTTGAAGACGTAATTTTCAATGGAACAGACAGCAAAAAGGCTCTGGGAATGGCAACGGTGGAAATGACTATTGACAATTCGTGTCATAGTTTACCGGTGGATTATAGTGAGGTAACTACAGGCAGAAAAGTATATCGCTCAGGTGAAAGTGAGTTTTATCTTAATAAATCCCGGGTCAGGCTAAAGGATGTTACGAACCTTTTTACAGGTACCGGCCTCGGTAAAAAAGGTTATTCGATAATTAGTCAGGGTGAACTGGAACAGGTTTTAAATGCTCAGGGATTTGAACGGAGACTTATTCTGGAAGAGGCCTCGGGAATAATAAAACATCGGCAGCAAAGAGACGAGGTCAACCGTAGAATTATGGCTACCAGCAACGATCTGACACGTATGCAGGATATTTTGGCGGAACTGGAAAACCGGAAAAACGAACTACAGGTAAAGGCAGAGAAAGCCAATACCTATTTAACGATTTCTGATGAATGTAACGATCTGGAAAAGGCTCTGCTGGAATATGAACTTAATAAAGCAGGAAAAGATTGGTTGGATAAAAGCGAAACCCTTAAACATAAACAGGAGGCTGCCAAAGTACTCCGCCTGGAAATAGAGCAAAGGGAAAATGAGTTAAGGGCTCAAGAACAGCAGGTAAGTGAACAACGGTCTTGGGAGAACCAGCTCAAAGAGGAAAAATACTCTCTTGAAAACCACATTAATAATGTACAGGCGGAAATTGTTCTCTGTAAAGAGAAAATGCGGAACTGTAACGAACGTATTGATTCAGCTGCTGGTGATGAAAATAAATATGGTACCCTCCTGGATAAACTAGAAAATGATCTTAAAGTAACTCTTCAGGATTATCAGGGGGAGAAACAGAAATATTTGCAAATATATGAAAAAAGCCAGGTTCTGTCTGATGATATTAATAATTTTAAGATGAAAATTGGAGACTTTGAAAATAGTTTTGAAATAGCTAAAGGACGGATATTTGAACAGATAAATCGGGAAACTGTCCTCAAAAACCAGATTACTGAAAAAGAACAAACTATTAACCGAATCCGGGAAAAAAAGGAACGGTTGGGTATACATATCGATGAGGCTTCTGCCAAATATAAAGCCCTGCGGGAAAGCTTAAAGAACCTGGAACTGACCGAAAAGGAAAATACCAAAAAACTTAATAATTGCGAAGAAACGGTAGACAAATGGGAAAGGCAAAAAACCGAACTTAATGTTACTCTTAATACTCTGGAACAGGAATTTAAACAACTTAACCGCGATCTGATGGCGCTGGAAAATAAGCTGATCTCAATAAAAGATATGGATAAGAATTACACCGGTTATTCTGAAG
This sequence comes from Syntrophomonas sp., assembly GCA_039679805.1. Taxonomy (GTDB): domain Bacteria; phylum Bacillota; class Syntrophomonadia; order Syntrophomonadales; family Syntrophomonadaceae; genus JBDKUD01. The sequence goes on from JBDKUD010000281.1 coordinate 12,606, forward strand.
GAGCTCGAGCTATACTGAGTTCCTGGAAAAGCGGGGAAAAAGAACTAAAAGGGATCCTGGGGGTAATAGGTGATTTAATCGATGTTCCTGCCGGAATGGAACTGGCTATTGATGTAGCAGTCGGCAAAGGTCTGGAAAATATAGTTGTAGAAAAAGCTGACCAGGCTAAAAAAGCTATTCAATTCCTTAAAAAAAACCGGCTGGGCAGAGTAACCTTTTTGCCTCTGGATATATTAAAGAATCAGCCGGTACCTGCTAAAATACTGGAGCAGGTTAGCTCTTTAGAAGGGGTGCTGGGTGTTGCATCACGTCTGATAAGTTTTGAGCCCCGGTATCAAAAAGCGGTTGAATACTTGCTGGGCAGGATTTTAATTGTGGATAATATGGATCATGGCCTTAAGGTTTTTAAAGACCTCCGCTACCCTTTGCGAATTGTAACCCTGGAGGGTGAAGTTATAAATGTTAGCGGGGCAATGTCCGGAGGGATTAGACCGTCCCGTAATAACAGTCCTCTGCAGCGCAAGAATGAGGAAAAGAGGATTAAACAACTTCTGGAGGAAAAAAGCCAGGCTACAGAAATGGCTTGTAATAAGATCGACAACTTAAATGCAAATTTGGCCGAGGTAGACAATTCTCTTGCTTCGGCTCGAAATAATCTTATAGAATTTCAGTTCCAACGGGATATGTTGGCCAGAGAAATTGAAAAGATCCGTGTTGATAGTAAATCTTGTATAGAAATCCGGGACAAAAATACAACCAATCTAACCGGACTGGATGAGCAAATTAACCTGCTGGAACAGGGTATTGCTGAATTAGAGGATAGTTTCGCTATCATCAAACAGGAAAATCTACAGTTTTCAGATGAACTGGAAAAGAACAAGGCTACAGTAGACATAATGAAAAGAGATTTTGAAGTAAAGAAAGAACGTAAAAAATCTTACAGTGATCAGATAGAAATGAAAAAGAAAGAACTTGAAAATATCGAGAAAAATATTAACAAGTTCGAACAGGTTAAGAAATCATACCAGGAGTCACTTGGAGAAGCCAAAACATTAAAAGAACGAATGTATCAGGAAACCGGCAGCCTTGAACATTGGGTTGGTAAATTAGATGCAGAGATTGAAACTCTTAGAGTGGAACTAGAGAAAATCACTCATAACATTACCATCACCAGGGAAAATGAAAAACAGAATACGGAAAAAGCCAACCAGATACGTGTGTCGATTCTTCCCCGGAAAAACGAGCTGGTGGAACTGGAGGGCAGTGTCAGAAACCTGGAAATCCACTCGGCCCGATTGGAAACCGAGTTGGAAGGTATGAATAATAGGTGGAAAGAAAGATTCAATTGCGAACCACCTGCTACCCAAGACCAGGTATTATCAATCCGGGAAGTAAAAGAATACAAAAGAAAGACTGCCGAACTACTACAATATATCGAGCAATTAGGTCCGGTTGATATTAGCTCAATACAGGAATACGATGAGGTAAACAATAGATATGAATTTCTGCATAACCAGTATTCAGATCTATTGGAAGCTAAAACATTATTGGAAAATCTTTTGCAGGAAACTGAAACATTAATGGTCAAAAACTTTTCGCATTTTATGTTACTGGCCAGCGAGAGTTTTAATATAACCTTTAACCAGATTTTTGGTGGAGGTGAGGCATGTTTAAAACTGGATTCAGGTAATAAGTTTGATGCTGGGATTGAAATTGTAGTGAAAATGCCAGGGAAAAAATATCAGCCACTTAATTTATTGTCTGGCGGGGAAAGGGCTTTAACCTGTATTGCATTCATCTTTTCGCTGTTGAGATTAAAACCGGCTCCTTTTTGCCTGCTTGATGAGATAGATGCGGCTCTGGATGAAGTTAATTTACTCAGGTTTGCTAATTTCCTGAAAGAGATGGCCACAGATATGCAATTTATGGTGATTACTCACCGCCAGGTTACTATTGAGTCGGGAGATAATATTTATGGTATAACCATGCCGGAAGAAGGAGTTTCGGCAGTTTTGACTATCAACTATGACGAAGCAGATTCCCTGGCTGGATAAATATTTATGGCTAATATTAAAAGCTAAAAAAAGGATGGATCTTGGATATGGCATTTTTTGATAGATTTAAAAAGAAAAAAGATAGTTCGGAATTAAATGAAACTGAAGTTCAGATACTTGATGTAACAGGGGAAAATTTGGCTGAAAACAAAAATGAACTTGATAATAGACAACCAGCCGATAATCAGCCCTCATTAGAAGAAAAGAATGAGACCTCCCCTGCGAAAAAGATAGGATTATTTGAAAAGTTAAAGAAAGGGTTAACTAAAACCAGGCAGAATATCACCGGGAAGATTGAGACTTTAGTTAAAAGTACCAGTAAACTTGACGATGATTTCTTCGAAGAACTGGAAGAGATTTTAATACAAGCTGATGTAGGTGTTAACACTTCACTGGAACTGGTTGAGAATATCAGGACAGCGGTTAAGAAGGAAAAAATAAAGGATGCGTCCGAGGTGACCCGGCTCATTAAAATGAAAGTTGCCCAGATTTTGGATAAACCAGGAGTGCCATTAAATATTTCAGCCGAGAATCCAACTGTTATTCTGGTAGTAGGCGTAAATGGGGCGGGCAAGACCACATCCATTGCCAAACTGGCGTTTAGATTTAAAAATGAAAATCGCAAGGTATTACTGGCGGCAGGTGATACCTTCCGGGCGGCGGCTATAGATCAACTTCAGGTTTGGGCCGACCGGGTAGGGGTTGAATTGATAAAGCA
>JBDKUD010000266.1:0-6405 GCA_039679805.1 Syntrophomonas sp.
AGTGTGCTTTATCAAACTATTTATAACAGTTTAATCGCTATTCCCGTTTATGTATGGTATTACAAATCCTCCAGAAATGGATGGTTAAAGGAATCAAGGGATTTATAAATGAGACCAGGAACATTAACAAAGAATTTAAAAATATATAGTTGTATAGTAATAGGTCTGTTAATAATACTTTGTATAAGGCTGGCTTTTGTACAGCTTTTACAAAATGATGTTTACCAGACCCAGGCCAAGGAAAATAGAATTCGTCTGGTTACTATGAAGGCTCCTCGGGGTGAGATTTATACCCGGGATGGCCAAGTTCTGGCTGCTAATGAATTGGTATATACCATTAGCCTCAGCTACTTGGGTGTACAAAACCAGGACATTGTATTGGAAAAGTTAGTGGGTATTGTAGACGATTATTATCCCGAGGTTACTCTGAAATACATCAAAGATAAGATAGAATTACAAAAGTTCCGTTTGTTTGAACCGGTTACTATTATGCGGGATATCCCCTGGGAACTGGTAGTAAAACTTGAAGAGAACCGACAGTACCTGCCGGGCGTGGATGTAACAGTCGAACCTCTGCGTTATTATCCTCAGGCAACTCTGGCTGGCCATGTCCTGGGTTATATTCATTCCATTAGCCCGGAAGAAATAAACCCGGCTGGTGATGCTAAGTATAGTATTAATAGTCTGATAGGCAAATCGGGTATAGAAAAACAATACGAAAAAGAACTTCGGGGTAGAGACGGGGCGCGACGGGTAGAAGTTGATTCACGGGGCAGACCAGTGGGAGAACTGGTTACGCTTAATTCCAAGCCCGGTAATAACCTATATTTGACTATCGATATGGATCTGCAAAAAGTAATGGAAAAGAGTATGGATGAAACTCTAAAAACATTGCAAAAGTCATATCCCAAAGCCAAAGTAGGTTCGGCGGTGTTGCTAAATGTGAAAACTGGTCAGGTACTGGCTATGGCTAGCAGCCCGGCGCTAAATCCGGATGACTGGAAGGGTAATATTAGTAAAAGCCTGGCTAGCTATTATTTACCACAGGGTTCCTATAACCCTTTGAATCCCGGTGCTTTGACAAACCGGGCCATTCAGGTCAGTTATCCACCCGGTTCAACCTTTAAACCAATAACTGGTATGGCTGCTCTGGAAAAAGGAGTTATGAATCCCCTGGACGATTATGTTGACTGTAGAGGTCGGTATTGGATTGCACCCTATATTAAGTGCACTGGGGTTCATGGCAATGTAAATTATTATTCCGCCATGGCCCATTCCTGTAATACGTATTTCCAGGAAATGGGGCGACGGGCAGGAAAAGATGAAATCGATAAAATTGCCGCAGAGTTTGGATTGGGACAAAAAACCGGTATTGATCTCCCTAATGAGAATAGCGGGTTATTACCGACTCCGGCCTGGAAAAAAGAAATTAATGCACTGTTAATCAACCGTAAGTATGATTCGCTAAGGCAGCAATTGAATCAAAAATATGAAAGGCTTTTGGCTGATGCTGGTACTGAGGAAGAAAAAGAGAAAATATTAAAACAGAAAAAAGATGAAAAAGCCACGCTTGAGGCCAATTACGACATAGATTATCAGTATGAAACTAACTGGCAGTCGTGGGACACTTTTAATATGTCAATCGGCCAGGGAGGAAATGATTATTCCGTAATTCAATTGGCCGATTATGTAGCAGCTATTGCCAACGGGGGAGAACTAATGCGGCCCTATATGGTGGAAAAAATTCAGTCCTCAAGTAAGAAGGTAGTAAAGGAATTCAAACCGGAAATAGTTCGTAATATTTCCGTATCCCCTAATACCCTGGCTGAAACTAGGCGAGCTATGCTGGCAGTAACTCAAAAAGGGGGAACAGCCGGTTTCCTTTTTACTAATTTTCCTTCTAATATCCAGGTAGGAGCTAAAACCGGCTCAGCTCAGACGGGTCGGACAGGAGATAGCCCCTTAAAAGATGTTCATGGGGTATTTATTGCGTTTGCACCGTTTGACAATCCTGAAATTGCGTTTGCCGGAGTGGTTGAATACGGATACAGTGGTAGTACTTCAGCTGGATATGTTGCTAAAGCTGTTTTTGAACAGTATTTTGGCTTGGTAGATCACCTGGCAGATGAAAAAGCGAAGAAGGATGAAAAGACTAAAAAGAACGTCATAACTGATGGACAGGAAACTACGACCGGGGCTGTGGTAGTACCCGGATCAGACCGAATTAATCCGTAGTAAAAGAGCTTTTCTAATAATGTGTCGAAAATATTGGAGAAAAATGAAATAAAATTCTTGGAAACAAACGACCGAAATAGGGGAGATTAGATGATATTTCCCCTATTTATTTTTTTTTCATTAGAGGAAATAATTGGCAACAATAGAATTATAATGAAATAGGAGTTTGCTTCGTGGGTGGCAGCAGAAGAATGGAGGGGGCCATACTATGTCAGTAGAAGCAGCATTAACAGATATTCAGGAAAACATTTTAATTGATTTAACATCAATGAGTACTTTTAAGGAGATAAAGGAGGAACTGGAAAAACAGATTAGCACAACAGGTCTTTTCCAAATAGGAACTCGTATTAGTCTTGATATTGGCAACCGGAAGTTTACTAGTAGACAAGTCCGAGAAATTGAAGATGTTCTACTTGATTATGGGTTACACCTTAATGAAATTTTATGTAACGAACCGCTACATAAGCAGCAGGTTGAGGAAAGTAATCCTGCTTGTTCACAATGGGATGAAGTATCCTGCTCTAATGATACGGTTTTAGTCAACACACATTTAAGATCCGGGCAGAAGTTGTTTAGTGATGGCAATATAGTAATTCTGGGGGACATAAATCCGGGGGCAGAGGTAATTGCCGGTGGCAGTATTCTGGTTATGGGTGCTTTGCGGGGTATGGCTCATGCCGGTGCGTTTGGCGATGAAAAGACGGTTATAGCAGCTTATCGCCTTAATCCCACCCAGTTAAGAATTGCTAATCACATAACTCGTCCGCCTGACGGAGAAACAATCATGGTCAATAATCCAGAGCTGGCAAGGATAAGGGCTGACAAAGTAATCATTGAAAGGCTAAAAATATGATAGGAGGCTTGGGGATGAAAAGTAGGGTATTAGTTATTACTTCCGGTAAAGGTGGTGTAGGTAAGACAACAACAGTTGCCAATTTGGGCACAGCTCTGGCGATGATGGATAAAAAGGTGGTATTAATCGATACTGACCTGGGTCTAAGAAATTTAGATGTGGTCATGGGATTAGAAAATCGCATAGTATTTGATATAGTTGACGTTGTTAATGGCAACTGTAAATTAAAACAGGCATTAATTAAAGATAAGCGTTTTGAGGGGCTATGCCTTTTACCTGCTGCTCAAACCAAAGACAAAACCGCCATTACTCCGCATCAGATGAAGAATCTTACCAACGAGTTACGGGATGACTTTGACATTGTGCTGGTAGATTGCCCTGCTGGAATTGAACAAGGCTTCAAAAATGCCATAGCCGGTGCAGATGATGCCATAGTAGTTGCGACTCCGGAGGTGTCTTCAGTAAGAGACGCAGATAGAATTATAGGTTTGCTCGAAGCCGCCGGATTGAAGAAATCAAAGCTTATTGTTAATCGACTGCGCAGTAAGATGGTAAAGCGTGGCGATATGATGGATGTTGATGATATAAATGATATTCTTTCCATAAGTTTGCTTGGTGTAGTACCGGAAGATGAGTCAATAGTGGTTTCTACTAATCGAGGTGAACCTGCGGTATTGGAAAATGCCTCCCGGGCAGGAGAGGCTTACCGCCGAATAGCCAGAAGACTTATAGGAGAGGATGTACCTATTGCGTCTATGGAAGATACGTCAAACTTAGTTGATAGATTTCGTAAAATGCTTAAACTAGCCAGGTAAGAGAGGAGGCATAACTTTTGATAGAAATTTTAGCCAGGATTTTTGGAAGAGAATCAACATCCAGCAAAGATATCGCCAGGGAGCGTTTGCGTTTGGTATTGGTTCATGACCGAGCATCAATGTCTCCTGAATTTATAAACGCCTTAAAAGAAGACCTGATAAAGGTTATACGTGAATATCTGGAAATCGACGAAGAAAGTTTGCTGGTGGATCTGGAAAATGATGATAAATCGGTTGCCCTGGTAGCCAACATACCGGTTAAAGGATTCAAAAGAGCGGTTAACGAGTAGCATAATTAAATATGTTTTACCTGTACAGTATTTTGTATTATAGTTTACAGGGGGTGAATTGAAAGGAGCGTAGCATTACGCTCCTATTGTTATCTTCGAAAATAACAGGCGCTGGCCTTAAAATGAGTATTAATTTTATTAGCTAATTTTGTAATCTAGACATAACTTTTTTAAAAGATATAATGTACCCAGGAGGTATTAGACTTTGGATTTAAAGCGCCTTAAATTTATTGATAAATCATTTATTTTTATATTACTGTTATTACTAACTTGTGGACTAATAATACTTATCAGTGCCACCCGGGGAGTATCCAGCAACCCCTATTTTTACCTGGAAAAACAGCTTGCAGCAATTATTCTTGGTATTATTCTGGCAACTTTTATTATTCGCTACGATTACACCCAATTAAAAAAATTTAATCTGTATCTATATGGTTTTTCTTTGTTCCTTTTAGTATTGGTATTAGTTTTCGGACAGGAAGTTAGAGGTACCACCGGATGGATAAATATTGGGCCGCTTCCCCCGGTACAACCGGCTGAATTGACTAAAATTCTATTAATATTGGCATTTGCTGAGTTTCTGGATAAACGTAGGGGTAATTTGGAGACTTTAGGCGAAATGATGCCTTGCTTTTTATTCATGGGCTTACCATTTGCCCTTATTATGTTGCAGCCTGATCTGGGTACAGCCCTGGTGTATATATTTTTTACAATAATAATGATGTTTACCGCCGGCGCTAATCCCAAAATACTATGGAAAATTATTGTGGCTGCTGTGATTTTAATTGGGACATTGCTGTTTTTGCATTTTCAATTTGGATTACCTTTACCGTTAGATGATTATCAGATTAAGAGATTGATAGTATTTGTCGATCCTTATCAAGATGGACAGGGTGGCAGAGGAGCAGGATGGAATACAATTCAGTCTCTGGTTGCTATTGGATCGGGTGGGCTTACCGGCAAAGGATTATTCAACGGTACTCAGGTTCAACTGAATTTTCTGCCGGAACACCATACTGACTTTATTTATGCAGTCATTGGCGAAGAATTTGGTTTCCTGGGGGCCGCTTTTATAGTACTACTTTATGGAGGACTTATACTGCGAGCAATATTTATTGGTCATAATTCCCGGGATATGTATGGTACTTTGATAGTTGTTGGTATAACTGCTATGTGGTTGTTCCATGTTTTCGAAAATATAGGTATGTCTATCGGGCTTATGCCTATTACCGGAATACCGCTGCCATTTTTAAGTTATGGGGGTAGTTCTATGGTAACAAATTTACTGGCGGTAGCGGTGATTCTAAGTGTAAATGTTCGGGGAAGAAAATTAGTATTTTAGATTTAAGTAAAGAGGCGGAGGAATTATGCATTCCTCCGCCTCTTTTTGATTTCCGCTGGTATAAATTCATTTGCACAACATATATTTAGAATAAAATTGTTCAGAGCTTGTCTGTTATTTAGGAGTGAGGCTTTATGTTAGGAAGTTTTAGGATAAGGTTATTACTGGTTATAGTTATTGTAGCTATGGTGGGATTTCTATGGCAATCATCGGAGAATACCCGGCAAGTTGTAGAGCCGGTAATTCAATATGTCATGGGTACCAATTACGACGTAGAAAGAATTACCCTGGGATTGCTGGATAGATTCAATAACCCCAAGCAACAGCAGGTAGTACCTGCTGCCACAACAACCACTTTACAGCCTCCCTGCCAGGTGTTGGACATTAAACGCAATTATGGCTGGTATTATAATGCCACCCAGAAAAAGCAGGAATTTTCCCCGGGTATTTCTCTTAGAGTTGATAATAGTACTCTGGTTAAACCTATTATGAAGGGACAGGTAGAAAAAATTTCTGGTGAAGGCGATAATCGATCGATATTAATCAAACATGATGATGAACTATATTCTTTGTACGGGGGCCTAAAGGAGGTTCTGGCCCAGCAAAAGCAGATAGTGGATATCGATGATAATTTAGGTAAAACGAGTACAACCTTGTATTTTGAGATAAGGAATCAGGATGGGCCACTTAACCCGCAAAGCATTTTTGAACAGTAATGAAACTGGGGAAAGTCGCCGGGGTTACTTTTCGTATTAACCCATTATTTTTAGTATTGTGTGTTGTGTACGGTTACCTGGGATTATTAGAGGAAGTATTAATAATAATGGCATCTATATTGATGCATGAAATAGCCCATACACTTATGGCATT
>JBDKUD010000206.1:0-3752 GCA_039679805.1 Syntrophomonas sp.
AGTCACTTTATTCCTTGAGAAATCATCAAAGCCTCTGATACTTTTTGCATCGTTTCTTCATCAATTGAACCAACTTTTTCTCTTAAATGACGTTTATCAACAGTTCTGATTTGTTCTAATAAAATAACGAAATCCTTATCTAATCCAAAATTTTTTTTGTTTAATTTGATACGAGTAGGGAGTTTTGCCTTTGAAGTTTGTGAAGTTATAGCTGCAACTATTGTAGTTGGAGCATATTGGTTTGCAATGTCATTTTGAATTACCAAAACTGAATTAATAACGTCTGGCTCAGAATAAATAACAGGGTCTAGTTCAGTTAAATAAATATCTCCTCTTTTAATCTCTGCCATAAATCCTCCAAGAATCTTGCTGAAAATTTTGTGGGATGGAAATAATTCAAACACGGTTGTATTTCCTATAGCTCAAATAAAGTAAGTATCTTAGATTTTTCTCCATTAATATATGCGCTGGTGGAAATTATTTTTTGGGGTATTTTTTCGAAACCTAGGAGGGAGAGACTACTTGGGAAAATCCCGGCAAACTCGGCAATACTTCCAATAGAAATAGCTGGTATGCGATAAGCTCGGATCAAACCGAGCCATTTTTATGTAAAATGATAGATGATAAGCAGGAAAACTAATACCTATTTTGGTATTTATATGATAAGCAGCAAAATGTGGCGAAATATTAATAGGTCTAGGCAGAATGTTGCCTGAGTAAATAGAGGCTGGGTTCCACTAATTTCTATAATTAGAACTTGGTGAAATGTACAAGAATTTGGTACGGCCCAGAGCCCCTTACTGATAATTTTTTTCTTCAACCATTCAATTTAAGAAAACATTAGCATTTCCCATTATCTAAACTATGAGCACATATTAATTGTTACTGATTTGGCTAATAATGGGGACAACCCAGTACCTCTGGGTACCTTCAAATAAAACCAAATAACTGCTGGCTGCTATTTATGTTAATTAATGGTCGGCCTATTCTAAATCTTGAGAGGTGATAATAAATATGTTTAGGAAACTTCAATCAAGGAATAATATTATTTTGATGCTTACGATAATGGCGTTGGCTGTACTATCAGGATGTTCCGGTAATAAGCCTGCGAAAGATGAAACTTCACCTGCTGGAGTAGTGAACATACAGCATCCGGAGCAAAGTAATACAGACATGGTAATTGACCAAAAATTAGATGCAATGGTTAATGATTTCAAGGCCCAGCAATCATCCGCTAACCTTGATGATTATATAGCTGGAAGCAAGGATTACGGGGATATTATAACGCTTGGAGATGATGCTTTAAGATACATGCTAAAGAGCCTGGAAATAAGCCGGGAAGACGGTTTGAAAGAATATATTATGGCAAGAGCATGTTCTGCATGGTTTGGAGAAAGCCTTGAGGATAAGAAATGGAGTACCGGTAAGGAATGGTATACGGGCTTCATTTCAAAAAGAAGAGCAGGCAGCAGTGGAGGATCGAACCAGGAAATTGTGGATTTTGATCATATTTATAGCGGCTTTCTATACCCATTCACCTGGCCAAAGGTAGAGATACTTAATGATAATCATAGGATTTATTGGGATAAAGGGGATGCCAACTTTACAGGCCAGGCTGGAGGCAAAGTTGGAAATACTAATTTTGGGATGAATGAGGAATGGGTTGATAAGCTGAAGCCGAATATAGTTAGACCGGAATCTAAACTTGTATTTAAAGCCGCTGAAGTGCAAGGATTAAATACCCCTGAGCTTACACTCCGACGACTAAACCAGGATAATTCCAGCTCTCCATATCCGTTGCATCAAAATACCATGCTTGTTCCGAAAGAAGATGGAGAATACATATTTATACTATCGGTTGATTGGGGGAACGGGGATAATAATATTTTGTACTGGTTTAAACTGGAGGTGGTTCATTAGGACATCCAGGAGCCATTAAAAAAAGGCTTGAATTATACTTACAGCTGCCAAAAGCAAAAACGGCATTTTAGCTAATTTAGCTTTTCTAATTGAATTTACTTTTAAAGTTCCGATGGAAAGGAACTTTCAGGAGCGGTTTGGTAATGGTTAATAGTCTAAAAAGAAATATGACATCTGAAAATATTGCTTTGAGGATAATAACTACTTATATTTGTTTTTTGATTATCTTTTTTACAGTTACTATTCTAAGTTATTATTTATTGCCGCAAGGTGTTTTACTTAACAAACATCCAAGTAGCAACTTGGATATTTCATCAGATTTGGTGATTTCAACACTGCAAATCTTTTCTTATAATTTGCTCTCAGTTATTGCGATTATATTTGGAAACATATTTTCTACAAGAAAAAATAATACACAGTGTTTTATGCCTCTTGGATATCTTGCATTTTTTGTAATGATAATTATAAATGCAATTGTTCTGGGAACTTGGTCATTTTCTGTTGTATCTAATGCGATTCCTTTAATAGATAGGATTATTAGAACGTTTGACCTTTTTCATAGAGCAGGGCTATGGGAAATGAGTGGACAATTATTTATACTTTGTGCAACGGCAAAAATTTCATTAATAATAACAGATGGGAAAAGAACCACAAAAAAGAACTGGAAAACAATTAAGTTTTCTAAACAAGAATTAATAATATTTGGCATAGGCTTAATGTTTATGCTATTAGGAGCAATAATTGAAAGTTATGCAATTATAAACTTTAAATAGATACATAATAACGATACTGAGGTCAGCTGTTTATGAAATTAGAGTACATCATGAAGATCTTTGTCAGACTAAATATTGTCAGTGCTTTATATGCCCTGGCTTTATTTTTTCAGTTTCAACTTATGGGAAATATATATAGAATTGACAGAATAACCGGTTGGCCCGGTGACACAGTCAACATACTTGTCGCTATATTCAGTCTAATTGTATTCATAATTTCAACTATTGTATTTTTCTTTATTACGAGAAAGTACTTTAACCGAGGGAAGATAAGATTCTTGCTAACAATTCTTTGGGTTCCTTATTTTATATTATTTTGCTTAATTGCCAGCTATTTATTTCCTATACCTCGGGCAGAAGAACCACCACCAGTAGTAGGTCTTTTAATCATAGCTGTTTTGCTAATCTATCCTTTTTATATCGCTTATATCAATGTAATTTCTTCAAAAGAATGTCATCAAAACCTTTAAGTTGAAATTACTTTTAGTCAAGTTGTTCTCGTTGTGCCGATTATGCCGGCGGGGATATTCAGGAATTGAGCATACGTTGTCCTAATTACAATGTGGAGGTTAGATAATATGGAGGATTTTTTTGTAAAATTTAAAGAATTTGCCGTTATTGGTTTATCCGGCAATCCTAAATCTTTCAGTCGGGGTGCTTGTAAATTTTTAAAATCTCAGGGCTACATAATTTATCCGGTTAACCCCAATGTGAAGGAGATTGATGGTCAAACCTGTTACAATTCCCTGGATTCCGTACCCCGGGTGCAAGCGGCAATATTTTTCACCAATCCCCGGGTTACAGTGGAGCAGCTGGCTATATGCAAGGAAAAGGGTATAAACCAGGTGTGGTTTCAGCAGGGTTCAGCCAATGCAGATGTGATTGATGAAGCCCGAAAATTAGGTCTTCAATACAAGAATTCCTGCGTGTTCCTTTATCAACCGAACGCCGGTTTCCCTCATAATTTTCATCGTTTTATTAACAAACTTTTCAGGATTAATATGTAATAACGGTGTGATTATCAACATCCTTGATAACCACACCGCTTATGTTTGTTAA
>JBDKUD010000227.1:0-6290 GCA_039679805.1 Syntrophomonas sp.
TTACAATCCGAATTCTGCTTTAATGCAGTTATTGTATTGGCATTCGGTTCTGTATAAATAATGGGATAGTTTTTTTCATTATATTTCTTCCTTACGGGAAATGCTAACTTCTCTTCATCAATAGAAAACTGAGCATTGACACCTTCTTTATTCCCACGGGCATCTAGTCTAATCCAACGTTCTAATGTTTTAAGATAAATGGCATTTAAAGCATGGATACAATAACCTGTATCGGGTGTATCCCCTTTAGTAAGCCTTTGATAACAAAAACCTGTAGGAATCCCCTTACTTCTTAATATGGCCGCAAGCAAGTTTGACTTTGCATAGCAAATACCTTCTTTAAAGTATAGAACTTCTGAAGCTTTGCATGTAACATGGGAGCTTTGTATGTCATTAGAATGGGGAATATTATCACGAACGTACTCAAATGCAATTTTAGCTAGTTCAATCTCAGTTAGCGAACGAGAGAATAGTTCATTTACCTTCTCTCTGATTAACGGGTGACTGTAATCAACTACGTCCAACTCACGTAAATAGTCTTCAAGATAATGAGATTCACAAATTAGTTTCATGTTCCACCTCAATATTATAAATCTACATACTAATGTATATTTATAATATCATAAGGAGGATTCTACAATACTTCTATAAGCGCAAAAGTAAGTTAACCACCTGCTCCCACAGCACAGGCATGATTGCAACTTACGCAGTGTTTACCTACTCTTTTACTTCTAACAAATTTCATTTGACATCTATATTAGATTATTATAATATTCAATTATTCTAATATAGGTGGTGAACTTGATTGAGATTAGAAATAGATTTGTATGAACGAAAAGTTGAGCTGCTAAAAGCATTAGCACATCCCATAAGATTATGTATCGTCAAAAATCTTATCCAAGGTGGAGGCTGCAACGTTTCCTACATGGAAGAATGTCTGGAGGTGTCCCAATCCGTAGTCTCTCAGCATCTGACTAAACTAAAAGCTGCTGGAATTATAAAGGGACAACGTCAGGGAAATGAAATATTTTATGAAGTTGAGAATGAAGAAGTTAAGGCAATTATTACAGCTTTGTTTCAATAATGAAAGGGTGAAAATATGAGTAAAATTATCATCGTTGGCGGGGTTGCGGGGGGCGCAACTGCAGCAGCAAGACTGAGAAGACTAAATGAGCAAGATGAAATTATCATGTTTGAAAGGGATGAATATATCTCTTTTGCAAACTGCGGACTTCCCTATTATATTGGCGGGGTCATTGAAAACCGTGAAAATCTATTAGTGCAAACAGTCGGTGGAATGTCACAGCGCTTTAATCTAGATATTAGAAATCTGACCGAGGTTATAAAAATTAACCGGGAGCAGAGTACAGTTACTGTAAAACATCTCCCGACCGGAAAGATTTATGACGAGCGCTTTGATAAATTAATCCTGTCGCCCGGTGCCAAACCTATAAAGCCTGCGATTAAGGGGGCAGAGGAAGCAGATAATATCTTTGTACTGCGAAATATTCCGGATACAGATAAAATCAAAAACTATGTGACCGATAAAAAACCTCAGTCAGCAGTAGTAATTGGGGGCGGCTTTATCGGTGTGGAAATGGCAGAGAACCTGGCAGAACTTGGTGTTAAGGTTACTATTGTTGAAAAAACCAATCAGGTATTTAGATCCCTGGATTTTGAAATGGCCCAAATCGTTCACCAAGAACTGAATGCCCATGGAGTTAATCTTATCCTTGGTGACGGCGTGTCCATGTTTAAGGATTGCGGCCGCAAGGTAATCCTGGAAAGCGGTATCATTCTTGATGCAGATATGATCATCATGTCAATCGGAGTGGCTCCCGAAAATGCGTTGGCAGTAAGCGCCAATATACAGATTGGTAAAAGAGGACATATTAGCACCAATAAACAGTTTCAAGTTCTGGATAGTGAAACCAAAGAAGCTATTAGTAATATCTATGCAGTTGGAGATGCAATTGAGGTTACAGATTTTGTTAATGGCAGCATTACCGCTATTCCACTGGCCTGGCCGGCTAACCGGCAGGGCAGATTAGTGGCTGACCACATCAATGGAATTGCTATTGAAAGTTCTGGTATCCAGGGTACGGCAGTTGCCAAGGTGTTTAATTTGGCGGTTGCCTCAACTGGTAATAACGAAACCCAGTTAAAGGCAAAAGGCATTGCCTATCAAGCCGTTCATGCTCATAGAGCTAATCATGCGTCCTATTATCCTAATTCAACGAATATCGCTCTGAAAATGGTTTTTGATCCTAAAACAGGCAGAATATTGGGCGCACAAGCTATCGGGCAGGAAGGAACAGAGAAACGAATTGATGTGATTGCTACGGTTATGAAGCTAAACGGCACAATTCGTGATTTGCCGGATTTAGAACTTAGTTACGCTCCGCCTTTCTCATCAGCGAAAGATCCCGTGAATATTTTAGGATACATTGCTTCGAATGTAGCAGATGGATCATATCGTATGGCGCAATGGTATGAGATTGATGAAATCGTGCGTAAAGGTGGTTATTTGCTTGATGTAAGAACGCCCATCGAATTTAGTTCAGGACACATTGATGGTGCAGTGAATATTGAACTCGATCAATTAAGAAACAGGATTAATGAGATTGCAGTTCCAAAAGATACTCCTATTTACGTAAATTGTCAGATAGGTTTAAGAGGTTATATTGCCATTAAAATTTTGCAGGCCAACGGGTTTACAAATCTGTTTAATCTCTCTGGCGGCTATTTTACGTATAAGGCAGGAAAATATCAGGTAAATAAGGCTGTTGCAAACAAAAGTGTAAAGGAATCGAATGTCGATGATGCGAACAACGTTCTAAAAACAGTTACTGAGGTAAATGCGTGCGGACTGCAGTGTCCTGGCCCATTGATGGCAACTTATAAAGCACTTAACGAAGTTACTGACGGAGAAAGGATCAGGGTTATTTCGACGGATTATAGCTTTACCAATGATATTGAGAATTGGTGTAAATCAAATAACCATACTTTGGTCTCATTATCCAATGAAAAAAATAAATATATTGCTTTGATAGAAAAAGGAATGGGAACTGTTCCCAGTTGTAAAGAAGATCTTCAGCCTAATACTCAGGATAATGCCAGCATTATTGTTTTTAGCGGAGAGTTGGATAAAGCTCTGGCGGCTATGATTATTGCCCAGGGCGCAGCAGCACAAGGGAAAAAAGTAACACTGTTCTTTACATTCTGGGGTCTGAATGCTCTTCGTAAAAATGAAAAGGTTAAGGTAGAGAAAAACTTTATTGAAAAAATGTTGGGATTTATGATGCCAAAAGGTGCCGGAAAATTACCACTATCTAGCATGAATTTGTTAGGTGTGGGACCTGCCATGATAAAAAGTATTATGAAAAACAAAAATGTTGACGATGTTGAAACCATGATTCAAGCAACGCGCGATGTTGGGGTAAGGTTTATTGCCTGTACTATGAGCATGGACTTGATGGGCATCAAGCCGGAGGAATTAATTGACGGTATCGAATACGCAGGTGTAGCAACTTATATTTCAAATAATGAAAATGTCGGCACAACCTTGTTTGTTTAATAGTACAGGTAAGCTGTATGGCACTCAAATTTTTCTCTAATAATGAGTTAATTTCATAAATAAAAGCAGCAACAATGCAGCTAAGCAATAGGTCTTGAAATGCCGGGAGCCTGCATCAATCTCTCAATCCAATCGTAGGCTTCCGGCCAGTTACTCACCCGGAATATATTGTCCGATTCAACCTCCCTATTATACGGATAATCAAACAGAACAACCGGAATAAACGAACTTAATTCCCGGGCCAGTTCATGATGGTCCTCTATCATAATATTAACTCCATACTGCATGCAGACTGCCACTTTACTGAAATGATACATATCAGGGGTGGCATTGAGAACCAGTTCATCATAGGCTATGTGATTCCTCTTAAGCCACTCGCGGGTAACTTCTTCGATACTCGGAAACCGGTAATTGCGCGAAGTAATAAGTACTATTCGGTGGTCCTTTTGCAGTCGCTCAATGGTCTCAGACACCTGTTCTTTAGGCCAAACCTCTCGGTAAATACTTTCCAGATAAATATTAAAAAACTCTTCCACCGACTCACTCGACCAACCCAGAGCTTCTTCCAGATAATACTCGCTCAGATTCGGCACGGTGTTTAATCCCCGTTCCCGACCGAATATCCCAGCATAATGCATAATCATTTCCGTAGTATAGGTAATAGTATTGTCTATATCAATTCCAATAATCATCATTTTCTCCTGTGCTGACTTAATTGTTCTTTTCATACATTAATTTATTTATCAAACAAATACAAGATAAATAACTCTTCCGCTTCCAACAAAAATGGGGTTAATGTTTATCTGCCAACCAGTTCATAATTACGTTGCTTTTTTGTATATCCATATATTTCAATTTAATGATAGTAGCAATGTTAGAGGATGCAACGGCGACCCGTAGGTTGCTTAAGCTGCTGCGCGCCTGGAAAGGGTTCTGTAATACATGCAGAGATTGAATGCGCCGTCTGGGAATGATCATTGTTATTCTGCCCAAACATCGTGATCTAAGTAATAATTTATTATCCACCACCTGATAGCCCGCATCGCTATACTGTTTATTGCCTAGCCCAGCCCCCAGCAGAGGCAAAATAAATGCAACATATCCCCAGGGCAGGTAGATAGTACATACGATAGCGATGATCAGGGCGGGAATGATATTGATTAGTAAATAGCGCCGTCTTGATCTGGCCGGTAACCTTTGTAGCTCCAGCGGCATAGAGAATTCAGGTACGACTTGCTCTAGAAATGCTGTAAGCTCTGCTCTCAGTAATAAAGGGAAAAGCACATTGCCTTCAGCCTTGGTGCCAACATTGCTGATACTCACGGCCTGTACACTGACCATGCCTAAAGGTTGTCGTAACAGGCTTTCGACCACTTTGATTGCCTGAATGCGTTTAATAGGGATGGTTACTTGTTGTTTTTCAAATAGCCCTCGACGGATATTAATACTGTCTCCCTCTCTTCGCAGTTGATAACCGCCAAATTGGATGATGGTTCCCACCAGAGACAGAAGCCAAGCTATCAGTATCAAGAGGAAAACAGCTAGAATAATCAGGCTGATTCTTCCGCTAGCTAGATGCCCTGCATAGGCTCCGACTTTATCCCAGACATCCAGTTTGGGAAAGAAATCTTTAAGCTGTGAAATTATAACCAACATTGCGCTGATCACTACGCCAATGCCATTCGATGTACTTGCTAATAATAGCAGGGAACGAGTCGATAATTTGTATTCGATACATTCCGTTTCGTCCTCGGTTTGTTCAACCTGCTTTCTGCCTGCCTGCAGGGTCTGTTGCAGTTCCTCTGCTCTGTCTCGCGGCAGGGCGGGCAGGATAAACTCTGCCTCGTGGCCCCCTCCTGCTGTTTCTATCTGAACTTTTACCAGGCCCAACAAACGCTGCAAAACACCAGCAGACATCTGTACAGTTTGAATCCGTTGAAAGGGAATATATCTTTTCTTTCTTACCAATACCCCATATTCCACACGCAATTCCTGTCCACTTATATAGAATACATAACGCAGCCAGTAAAGAAATCCATATGCAACGAATAAAGCAAGTGAAATGGGAATTCCTAAAAACAGCCATCTCTGAATTTCTTGCTGCGCGATTGCAATAATAAGCAAGGGAAGAAGCGCTTTCCCTAGTGAATAAATGTTACGCAAAATAAATTCAAGTATGGCTAAGGGGTGAAGCCGTTGCGGTTTATACATCTTCGTCTACCACCCGAGCCAATACTGATATTTGATCTCTTAATGAAGCTGCCACTTCATTACCCAATGCTGGTATCTCATGGCTTCCAGCCGCAGTGAAGATGGTTACGGATGAAAGCCCAAAACAACGAAGTAACGGACCCTGCTCGGTGTCTACATGCTGGACTCTCACCATTGGGATCAGGGTCCGGGTCTTAATGAATACGCCATGCAGGAGATCGATCTCCTGTTCAGACACCTCATAACGCCAGGTTCTCCATCTAATAACAGGCCGAAAAAGTATTGAATAGATAGCATATGTAAGGATTAAACCCAGCAGGATGAAGTTAATCCAGGCCGGCCAATGCCAGTGTTGCTGAGCAATATAATAGCCTGCTGGAATGAGCAATAAAAACACTGATTTAATACCGGCAGACCAGCGCCAGTATGCCACAGCTTTTGAATCAATACGCTGTTCAGGTTTATTTTGCAAAATAGCATTCCCCACTTCTTCGTAGCCTTC
>JBDKUD010000145.1:0-24820 GCA_039679805.1 Syntrophomonas sp.
CTAATGACTGCTGCCAAAGATATGCAGGCACCTTATGAACTGGTAGTGGAAGTAGCTAAATTAAAGGGTTTACCGGTAGTGAATTTTGCAGCTGGTGGTATTGCCACCCCCGCTGATGCAGCACTGATGATGCAGCTGGGCTGCGATGGAATTTTTGTTGGATCAGGTGTTTTCAAATCTGAGGATCCCATGAAGCGGGCCAAAGCCATTGTAGCTGCTACTACCTATTTTAAAGATCCGGCTGTTCTGGGTGAAGTATCCCGGGATTTAGGTGAAGCTATGGTGGGAATAGATATCAGCACCATCAGACCCGAGGAAAGGATGCAGGATCGTGGCTGGTAAAAAAATTGGCATCTTGGCACTGCAGGGGGCCTTTATAGAACATGAAGAGGCCTTAAAAAAATGTGGTGCCGAGCCGATAGAAGTCCGTACAGTCGCGGATGTTAATTACGTAGATGGCTTGATTATCCCCGGTGGCGAGAGTACTACCATAGGCAGGTTGATGACCACCTTTGGCCTGGATGGGGTAATTAAGGAACGGGCCCGGGAAGGATTGCCCATCTGGGGAACCTGCGCCGGGATGATTCTAATCGCCAGCGAAATTGCCGATTCTGATCAATTTCGCCTGGGGCTTATGGATATCGGAGTCAGACGCAATGCTTTCGGCCGCCAGGTAGATAGTTTTGAAACTAATTTAGAGATTGAAGGTTTGGGCTCAGCCAGAGGTGTTTTTATCCGCGCTCCTTATGTGGAAAAGATTTGGGGCGAGGCCCGGGTTCTGGCTCAACATCAAGAAAAAATTGTCATGGTTCAGGAAGGAAGCAATTTATTAGCAACCGCTTTTCATCCGGAACTAACCAATGATCTGGATATACACAAATACTTCCTGGCTATGGGATAAGTAATAAGTTGCAAAAACAAAACCTATGTAATATAATAAACCACAAATCCAATTTTTCTAAATGCGATGAAGGGGAAAAGTAGAAATTTAGGCTAGTTTAGAGAACTGGTGGTTGGTGCAAACCAGTATAGCTTGGTTTTGAATCCGCCCTGGATGCAGGCTGTGAAAACAGTCGCGGTGGTTCCGTTATAACTGTCAAGCGGGTGTAAATACACCAATAAGGGTGGCAACGCGGGAAACCTCTCGTCCCTAGTGGGATTGAGGGGTTTTTTTTATTACTATCAACGAATAGAGAATACAAGGAGGTTTTTATCAAATATGCAAGGACCACAATACCTGCTTCTTCCTGGGCCTACCCCTGTTCCTGAAAGAGTAGTACAGGCAATGAGCAAAGCCATGATTAATCACCGGGGACCTGAGTTCCGGGATATGCTGGCGGAGATTATTGGTGGAGTTAAAAAAGTTTATGGCACGAAGGAGAATGTGCTGGTTTATCCTTCATCTGGTACGGGAATGCTGGAAGCAGCAGTTGTAAATTTCATTTCCCCCGGCGATAAGGTGCTGGCTATATCAATAGGTGTATTTGGCGACCGGTTTGCTAAAATCGCGGCTGAATTTGGAGCCAATGTAGAGAAAATCAGCTTTCCCTGGGGTAAGGCGGCAGATCCACAGGTTATCAAGGATAGGCTGGCCCAGGATAAAAATAACGATATAAAAGCTGTTCTTATAACTCATAACGAAACATCTACCGGGGTATTCAATGACATAAAGAGCATTAAAGAAGCTGCGGGAAATCATCCGGCGTTGTTTATGGTTGATGCGGTAAGTGGATTGGCAGCCGTTGATCTTAAAATGGATGAATGGAATCTGGATGTGGTTGTCAGCGGATCTCAGAAAGCATTTATGATCCCTCCTGGACTTGGCTTTATGGCTTTTAATGACAAAGCTTTCCAGATACATCAGAAAAGTACCAATAATAAATTCTACTGGGATGTAACCACCGGACTTAAATATATGGAAAAAGGCCAGACCCCTTTTACACCGGCAGTGTCTCTATTTTATGGCATGCAGGAATCATTAAAGATAATCGAAGCAGAAGGACTGGAAAATACATTGTTAAGACACAGGAATTACCGGGATATGGTAAGAGCCAGTGTTAAAGAAATGGGATTGGAACTGCTGGCTGATGATAAAGCGGCTTCCACTGCTGTAACTGCCGTGGTAGCGCCCCAACAGATTGGTGCCAATAAAATTCGCAAATATATGCTAGACGAATTTAACATTGTAATAGCCGGAGGCCAGCAAAACCTGGATAATGTCATTTTTAGAATTGGGCATTTGGGTTATGTGCGAGACCTGGATTTGGTTGCAGTACTGGCAGCATTGGAAATTACGCTGGTTAAATTAGGTTACCCGCTGGAACTCGGCAAGGGAACCAGGAAAGCCACAGAAATCCTGGCTGCTCGGCACTAGGGGCAGTCGAATTCAACACAGATTAACACAGATTTTTTTAGTAAATAATGCAGTAATACTGAACTTTCATAGGTATTGTGCCAAGCAGACATGGGGTTATTTTATTTATTGTGTTTAGGTAAGAAATCATGTTTGTCTGTATAAAATATTATAAAGAAAGGGGTAACAGAAGGTGGAGAAAAAACGAGTTATTGTAACTGAGAGAATAGCAGAAGAAGGAATAAACCTCTTAAAAACTGAACTTGATGTTGATTACCGGGACGGAATTCCCCGGGAAGAGTTATTGGAAATCATTGATCAGTATGATGCACTTATTGTCAGAAGTGTTACAAAAGTTAATGAAGAACTCATTAAAAGGGGCACCAAGCTTAAAGTGGTAGGTCGGGCAGGTAATGGAGTTGACAATATTGAGGTAGATGTTTGCACCCGTTATGGAGTAATAGTTGCCAATACCCCGGATAGTAATACTATTTCTGCCTGTGAACAAACCATCAGCCTGCTGCTGTCATCAGTAAGAAACACTGCTTGGGCAAACGAGACCCTTAAAGGTGGAGTATGGGACCGTAAACCTTTCCGGGGCATGGAACTGTACGGCAAAACGGTAGGTATAGTAGGGCTGGGACGGATAGGCTCAATGGTAGCCATTCGGCTGGCATCATTTAATATGAAAGTAATAGCCTATGACCCATATATTGCCGATGAACGCTTTGCCAGATTCGGTGCGGAAAAGAAAAACACCCTGGCTGAGTTGATGCAGGAAGCAGATATTATTACTGTGCACACTCCCAGAAATGAAGAAACCATGCACATGATTAATGAAGATATGTTGGCTCTGGCCAAAGATGGAGTTAGATTGGTGAACTGTGCCCGAGGCGGCATTATTAAGGAAAAGGCCCTCCTGGAAGGACTTAAATCAGGCAAGGTAGCCAGTGCCGGACTGGACGTTCACGAAAAAGAGCCGGATTATGATGATCCTTTGTTTGAATTTAAGAATGTAGTTGTTACTCCTCACCTGGGAGCCGACACCTTTGAAGCCCAGAAGAGGGTAGGAGAAAATATCGCCGAACAGGTTATCAAAGCATTGAAAGGTGACATCGTTCCTAATGTAGTTAACCTGCCTACTATGCTGGGCAATGAATTGGATTACTTACGGCCATATATAACTTTGGCTGAAAAAATGGGCAAATGTTACTTCCAGCTTCATAAGGCACCAGTAACCAGAGTTGAGCTGGTTTTCAGCGGGCCAATAACCCAAAATGAAACGGAAATGCTTACCGTAGCGTTTCTTAAAGGCTTGTTGGAGCCGGTTATGTGGGAAAAAGTCAACTACGTCAACGCCCGCTTACTGGCAGAAGACCGGGGGATAAAGGTATATGAAAAGAAAGAAGAACGAAGCCCTAAACGGTATAAAAACCTTATTACAGCCAAAGTATTCAACCACGATAAGGAGCTTGAAATATCCGGAACATTATCCAGGTCCCGGAATCCATTACTGGTAGAGATTGATGGCTATGAAACGGAAACCAACCTGGAAGGCAATATTGTTATGGTTAAAAACGAAGATCGACCCAGAGTTATTGGACCATGTACGACTACTTTAGGAGATGAAGGAATAAATATTGCCGGTATGAAAGTGGCGCGTAAGGAAAAAGGAAAAATCGCTATAATGTTAATTAATGTTGATAACCCGGTGGAAGACAAGGTAATGGAAAGGTTAAGCAAGTTGGACGGAATTATTGACCGGCCTAAATTACTGCGATTCTAAAATGTGCTAGTTGGAGGATTATCTTATGTTAGATGTAAAAATGATGCGAGCTAATCCGGAGAAAGTAGAAGAAGCTTTGAAAAAGAGGAATATGTCTGGTGTTCTGGACAAGTTTCTTACTTACGATGAACAGCGTAGGGTAGCCTTAACCCGGGTGGAGGAGCTTAAGAGTTTTCGCAACCGTTCCTCGCAGGAAGTGGCTAAAAAAGCCCGGGAAGGGGAAAATACTGAAGAGCTCAAAGAGAAGGTACGCGAGGTAGGGCTGGAAATAAAGGAATTGGATGAAGAGCTTAAAGTATTGGAAGTTGATATTCAGAAAATACTCCTTAACTTGCCCAATATACCGCATGAATCTGTTCCGGTAGGTAAAGACGATACCAGTAATGTGGAGATGCGAAGATGGGGAGAGCCCCGGCAGTTTGATTTTGAACCGGCTGCTCACTGGGATATTGGACCTAACCTGGATATTCTTGATTTTGAAAGAGCCGCCAAACTGTCAGGCGCCCGGTTTACGATTTATAAGGGGATGGGTGCCAGGCTGGAAAGGGCAGTTATTAACTTTTTCCTGGATATTCATACTACTAAACATGGCTATAAGGAAATATTTACTCCGTTCATGGTAAGTGACCAGTGTATGTTAGGTACCGGGCAGCTGCCCAAATTTGCCGAAGATATGTTTAAAATTGAAGGCCGGGAAATGTACCTGATACCAACCGCCGAGGTTCCCCTTACCAATATGTTCCGGGAAGAAACTTTGGAAACCAAGGATTTGCCGGCATATGTAACTGCCTATAGCGCCTGTTTCCGGGCCGAAGCCGGTTCTTCCGGCCGGGATACCCGTGGGGTTATCAGGCAGCACCAGTTTAATAAGGTGGAAATGGTAAAAATCGTGGAACCGCAGAACTCCTACGAGGAACTGGAGAAACTTACCCGGGATGCGGAAGAAGTACTGCAATTGTTAGGGCTGCCTTACCGTGTGGTTTTGCTGAGTTCCGGTGATATGGGCTTTTCAGCCGCAAAAACCTATGATTTGGAAGTGTGGATGCCAAGTTATAATGACTATAAAGAGATATCTTCCTGCTCCAACTGTGAAGATTTTCAGGCGCGCAGGGCTAACATCAGATACCGTCCGGCTCCCAAAGGGAAACTGCAATACGTTCATACCCTGAATGGCTCCGGAGTAGCCGTAGGGAGGACTGTGGCGGCCATTCTGGAGAACTACCAGCAGGAGGATGGGTCAGTGGTAGTGCCGGTGGCGTTAAGACCATATATGGGTGGTCTGGAAATAATTAAAACATCTGATATATAGAAACTTTTGTATTATTGACAACCAAATTAGCCTGTGATATACTTTCATTTGCATTGAAAAAACGTGCATCCTTCTTGATGGAGGGGTGTCCGAGCGGTTGAAGGAGGCGGTCTTGAAAACCGTTGAACCTTTACGGGTTCCGTGGGTTCGAATCCCACCTCCTCCGCCATTGATTGTGGAGAGATGGCCGAGTCGGCTGAAGGCGCTCGCCTGCTAAGCGAGTAGACGGCTTAAAACTGTCTCGAGGGTTCGAATCCCTCTCTCTCCGCCATTTAATTTTCGTGGATGCACAAGTGCAAAAATAATAAGCGCCCGTGGCTCAGCTGGATAGAGTAGCAGACTACGAATCTGAAGGTCGGGGGTTCGAATCCCTCCGGGCGCGCCATTTTATTTAATTTTGAATTAGGAATTATGAATTTTAAATTATAGAGGGAAAACTAATGTTTTCCCATTTTAATGGTATCGGTTTAATCCGATAACCGCGTAATTCATAATTTAATAAGCGCCCGTAGCTCAGCAGGACAGAGCAACGGTTTCCTAAACCGTGTGCCGGGGGTTCGAGTCCCTTCGGGCGCACCATATGGCGGTGAGTCCCGAACCATGAGGGATGAAATAAATATGCAATTAGCTCTTTACCTGGCCCATGAGGCTTATGACCTGGGGGAAGTACCGGTAGGGGCAGTAATTGTACATGATGGCGAAGTCATTTCCTGGGCACATAATGAGAAGGAATCTCGTAATGATGCTACTGCTCATGCCGAGATGCTGGCTATGCAAAGGGCCGCCAACTACTTGGAAAAGTGGCGCTTAACGGGAGCTACATTATATTGTACTCTGGAACCATGTCCGATGTGTGCCGGGGCGATGATAAACACCAGGATAAGCCGGTTAGTCTACGGATGCCGGGATAATAAAGCAGGTTCCGCCGGTACGGTGATAGACCTTTTAAGATACCCGGGGCTTAACCATCAGGTGGAGATTGAGGAAGGTGTATTAAGGGAAGAATGTGCTAACTTATTAAGTTCATTCTTTGCTGATTTGAGGAGAGATGGCCGAGCTGGTCGAAGGCGCTCGACTCGAAATCGAGTAGGCGGCTAAACCCCGCCTCGTGAGTTCGAATCTCACTCTCTCCGCCATTTTAAAAGCCGTGCAGGCTGTGTGGTATAGAGATTAATAGTAAGAAACATGATTGAGCGTACTCAATCAGTTAATTAAATATTTGCGTGGAGAGGTGGCTGAGTTTGGCTGAAGGCGCGCGATTGGAAATCGCGTAACGTGTCAAAAGCGTTCAAGGGTTCGAATCCCTTCCTCTCCGCCATTTAAGAATTACCAAGGGGTTTCAGATTTAAAGCTGAAACCCCTTTTTGATATTTTTAACAATTGTTAGGGTAGGAGTAGCCATTTGTAGCCGAAATAGGAGAGAGTAGCCCGAGAATAGGTAAGATAACAACGGCTACCGCCTTAGACGCAAGTTGCGGCCAATAAATTTGAAAAGCCTGTACATCCGGGCTTACGGGAGCAAAAGACAGACGTATCCTTGTTGTTTACAAACGCCTCTTTAGAAGTGACCTTGCCCTAGTATATTGGGTCGAAATTTGACGATAAGATTTAGAAGGAATTTTAAAGAATATGAACGAAGTTGAATAGTTGACTGTAAATATTATGAGGAGCTTGCATAATAGCAATACCGAGGTCTTTGAAACTGAAAAAAGGTTTAGCTCATAATTATTATAAAAATCGTTCAAGATTGTACGGAATTAGGGAAAGGCACTATTAAACAATGAATACCAAAGACTAGGGTTAGATATCTTGATCTTTTGTCAGAAGAAGTAGCCCCGGAGTAGCTGAAATAGACGACAGCACGCAACTCGCCATGAAAAGCAACAGCACATAATAGGCGATGAAATCAGGTAATTCACAAGAATAGTAAAGAAAGGAACTATTCCAATGCATGACACTTTTAAAGAGAAGCCAATCTTTTTTCATTGTTTTTATTTATTGATTTTAGTCATTTTACTTGGATTAATTCAGGTTACACCAGTTATGGCTCAGAGCCAGACTAATAACACCCTGCTTTGGAAATGGTGTAATCCTCTGCCTATCGGGAATAGGCTTAATTCAGTTGTTTATGGGGCGGACCGGCTTATGGCAGTGGGTAACAGTGGTGCTATCCTGAGTTCACCAGATGGGAAGGTTTGGACAGAGCAGGAATCAGGAATAATGAATGATTTAAATGATATCCTGTGGAACGGAAGTCAATTTGTGGCTATTGGATATAGTGGTGAGATCATTACCTCACCGGATGGGAAGGTTTGGACCAAACAAAACTCTGGAACTACTGCTTGTTTATGTTGTGTGGCATGGGACGGTAACAAGTATGTGGTTTGTGGCGATAGCGGGGTTATTTTGACTTCAATCAATGGGATAAGCTGGAACCAATTATCCTCGAAAACCGATGTTTTGCCGACCAGCGTTACATATGGCGGCGGAAAGTTTGTGGCTGTAGGGTATTATGGGGAAATAATGACTTCTACCGATGGTATTACATGGACGAAGACAACACTTCCAGAGGGAGAAGACCTTTATGAAGTAACATGGGATGGTCATCAATTCGCAGCAGTATCTTACAGCAGCGTCTTTACTTCACTGGATGGCACCACTTGGACTAGACGAATATCCGATGTTTACGGGCTATTTAGTATTGCTTGGAATGGCAGCAAGTTTGTTGCCTTAGGACTAGGGGGAGTGATGGTTACCTCGCCTAATGGTACTGATTGGACTGCGCCGAGTATAGAAAGAGTTGGTAATGACTCAGTCTACGACGTGACGTGGGACGGAACCCAGTTTGTTGCCGTGGGAGGCTGCGGTACAATTCTTACTTCGATTGATGGCTGTAGTTGGACACCGCAATGTTCCACGATAACAAAGTCGAGTTTAGAAGACGTGGCAAATGGCAACGGTCAATTCGCTGCGGTAGGATACAGCGGTACAATTGTTACCTCAACCGACTATAATAGTTGGAATTTACAAAATTCCGGAACCTCTAAAAATCTATTCGGTATTATTTATACCGGCAATCAGTTTGTTGCGGTGGGGGATAACGGCACGATCCTGACATCACCTGATGGGTGTGCCTGGACTACACAGAGTTCTGGTACTACCGATGTATTATGGGGTGTTGCCTGGAATGGCAATGTATTGGTAGCTGTGGGTGGTAACGGTACGATCTTGACTTCAGCCAACGGTACGAATTGGACCAAACAGACCTTTGGGACCGAGTTTCTAAAAGATGTAATATGGGGAGGGAATCAGTTTGTTGCGGTCGGGGTACGCGGGATGATGCTGACTTCGCCCGACGGCAGTACGTGGACCCAGGTAAATCCGGGAACCTCACAATGGCTATCGGGCATTACTTGCAATGGCAGTCAGTTTGTAGTTGTGGGTGATAGCGGCATAGTGCTTACCTCGCCTAACGGCAATACCTGGACACCTCAAAATTCTACCATAACTTATCAATGCTTACAGGATGTTACATGGAATGGTGAACAGTTCATAGCTGTAGGAACATTTGGTGTAATCTTAACTTCCATAGACGGTTGTACCTGGACCCAGCAAAAAGTAGGCAGCGAACTGAGAGGTGTGGCAACTAACGGAACCCAAGTTTTAGTAGTAGGAGACTCCGGCTCTATTCTCCAAAGCCAAATAGCCTCAGTGCCATACAGTACTATCAGCCCATCCACAGCAGTTTTTGACAGGAATACTTCCAACCAGACAGATATACCTGTGACCGTGAATTTTAATGGAAATACACTAATAAGCATAACCAACGGTAATGTACCTCTAAACGAGGGAACGGACTTTACAGTGAACGGGAATATTTACATTCTTAAGAAGGAATACCTTGCCCAGCAAGCTATAGGGACAACTCTTCTAACGTTCAGCTTCAATTCAGGTACTGCCAAATACATGGACATAACAGTCACAGAATCTACGTCTAAGCCTGTACTCCAGTCAATAAGTGGTGGAAGAACAAGAGTAATTTTAATCTATGATAAACCTTTAAATCCGGATGTTGTCCCATCTGTAAACGATTTTACCGTAACTGCCGGGGGAACAGAAAAGAATATACAAAGTATCGATATTATTGATACTCAGGTTATACTCTATCTGTCAGATGAAATTTATACCAGGGACGCCACTGCAGATTACATTCCCGGAAATTACCCGCTGCAGGATCAAAGCGGTAATTTGGCGGCCGAGTTTTATGCACAACCTGTTAATATTGATACTAAATCGCCTATCCTTAGTGCGATGGATTTGCAGGTCAACAAGCTGGTGTTGACTTACGATGTGCAGCTTGATAGTACATCTATACCGGTACCGGGAGATTATACCGTCAAAATGAATTCCCTGGTCCAAACAATCAATACAGTTGAAGTCAGCGGTAACCAGGTTGTTTTGACTATGAATAACAATTTTGATCCTGCCCAGCTGGTAACAATCTATTATACGGCGGGAAGTAATCCTGTTCGTAACCTAATTGGCAACGAGGCGCCAGGCCTATATAACATGGAAGTTAACCCCAGCCAATTGAAGTGCATTTCTGCAAATGCATACAACCAACAAATTTCAATAAAATATAATACACTACTCGATCGGACTTCTATTCCTGCAACATCCGATTTCACCGTAAATATTGATTCAGTAAAAGTTGACGTCAATGAAATATACTTTTCAGAAGAGTCTATTATCCTTTGGTTGCCGCAAGAGGTTGTTGGGGGCCAGGAAATTACTCTGAGTTATACTCCTGGGTTAAATCACATAAAGAGTTCTGCAGGATTACAGGCTGAAGCATTATCAGGTTTGGCGGTGGAAAACATCGAAAATCACCAACCGCCGCGAGTAACATTGACCAGTCCAGGGAATGGAGTAATTAATGTGGGGGTGGATTCGGTAGTAACTGTTACTTATAACAACAAAATAGCAGCCACTGATACGACCGGAGAAATCAATATAAGTGACAGTATAGGCACGATTCCGATTACATATAGTATTGCTGGTACCACAATTACCTTGACTCCATTGCAGAACCTTAATTATAAAACTGTGTATACGGTCACAATACCAAGGTATTCGCTGCAGAATACCTTCGGTACAGAGATTTATAGTGATTATAGTTTTTCTTTCACGACGGTCGCTGGTGAAACAATTGCTCCTGTCTGGCCCGCGGGAAGTACTCTTTCCGCCGCTCAAGTTTCAGACCGCAGCCTTGATTTGAATTGGACTCCGGCGGTTGATAATGTCGGAGTAACCAAGTACCGGATCTATAAGAACGGCGGTTTAATCTGCACTGTTGGCGGTGAGACGAAGTTCCGGGTTAATAATCTTGTACATGAGACCCAGTATACATTCAAAATCGAAGCAGGTGATCGGGCTAACAACTGGACCAGTAACGGTCCTGCTCTCACAGTTTCCACGGAACAGTTCGGTGATTCAATATTCGCAACAGACTGCGGCAGTGTCTATTTTACCCATACAGGAGGCAGCTGGGTATGGGGCGCGAACATGGAAGTAGTCACTGGTTCCACCTGGACCTGCACATTTATGGGGAGGACAGTAGTTCCCAATGATCAATTTTCTGATGGTACTTCTTCTATAAATATGCGTATGCCGGCTGCCGTTGATCTGGGGGACATTATGGGTGTTACCACAAACGGAGGCTGGTACGTTCTGAAACGGGACGGAACGGTCTGGGAGCAACAGAACTATGGTAAACAATTGAGTCAATTATTGGGCCTGAGTAATATAGTTGATATTGATGGAAACCTGGCTTTAGATGATTATGGGAATGTATGGAATTATAGTTGGGGAGTAAGTCAGGTCTCAGGTATTTCTGACGTGGTCGACGTAACAGATGGTTTTGCCTTAAAAAATGATGGCACTATCTGGTTCAATCTTAGCAGTTATGACTATCCTGATCAGTATAAATACTTACGGGATGTGGTTGCCGTTGACTCGTGGAATAATAACTATAGTACTTCTTGTTTGGCTCTGTGCAACGACGGCTCGGTATGGATCATCACTGACGAGTATAGCCCTCCGCAGAAAATACCTGGAATCAGTAATGTCACTGCTGTTCAAGCTGGAGATGGGTATTTTATAATGCTAAAGGACGACGGAACAGTATGGGCCTACGGGCAGAATGGGTATGGACAGATTGGTGATGGAACTCTTATCGACAGAAATACCCCGGTAAAGGTTAAAGATTTATCTGATGTAAAACAAATAGGTACCTCCGGCATTCATACTTTGGCATTTAGGGGGGATAGCACAGTCTGGGCCTGGGGTAAGGATTATTTTAAGTGTGGAGGCAATTTAAAAGCTGGGCCGATCACCATACCGATAAACTGCTTTGTAAACTATAATCCGGCCAGTGAGGATCATGGTTTTCCTTTAATCGATCCTTCTTCCCGCGAACTTAATTCCTTCTATGCGGAACCGATAGATACTGCTACCGGTGGACATGTCCTGGAGCGCACGCTGCTGGCCGAAAATGGGCTGCAGCCACTTTTGTTGACAGCGCGTTACGACTCCATGCTGTTGGCAGATGGTCCGCTGGGTAAAGGATGGGGTCATAACTATGAAACCTATCTGGAAAACCTCCAGGATGGCAGTATAAAGATTCATTGGAATGCCAACCGCTACAATACCTTCGCAAACGCGGTCGATAATCAATATACTTCAGAAGACCGTGCCACAAGAAATGATTCTTTGCTCAAAAACGAAGACGGGACATATACTCTGATCCGCAAGGATCAGAGCGTTTATAATTTCGACAGTGCCGGTAAATTGGTCAAACAGAAAAACAGGCAGGGTCAGGATATTGACCTGAGCTACAACCAGAATAATCAGTTGGTGCAGATTACTGAACCAGTATCGGGTGTTTTTGTTAATATTCATTATAATGAGGCCGGGGAAATAGCAAAAATGGTCGATGGCTTGGGCCGGGAAGTGAATATGAGTTACGATATTAACCATAATCTGATCGGCATCACAGATACAATGGGGCAGTGCATTGATTACACCTATGACAATACCGGGCGGGTATTAACTGCTACCAACACTGTTACTGGAAACCAGGAATTCAGTGACACTTATGACGCAAATGGCAGGGTTATAACCCAAGACGACGCGATTTTAGACAATTTGATAACCCATTTCGCTTATGACACTGTGACTCAGCCAGGAAGGATTGTCAATACGATAACTGATAGAAATGGTAAAAACCGCACCTTCATTCATGATAATAATTATCAGTTGTTGGAAATGATTGACGGTAATAGTAATACTACTGAGTATGATTACGACGCAGACGGCAACAAGACCAAGGTGACCGATGAAAATGGCAATACCACCAATTATACTTACGACGAAAGCGGCAACATTTTGAGCAGCATGGATGCGGACGGCAATAAAACCAGCATGACCTATGATGAGCGGAACAACCTGCTTTCAATTACTGACGCCCTAGGGCATACTACGAGCTTCAGCTATGACAGCAAAAACAACCTGCTCTCGGCAATGGATGCAGCGGGCAAGGTAACCAGTTTCAGCTATGACAGCAATAGTCAGATGGTCAGCAGAACCTTGCCTGATCAGGGAACCAGCCAATACACCTATACCAACGGTATGCTGTCCACTGCCATAGATCCAGCTGGAGTAACAATCAATTATACCTATGATGCTGCCGGAAGAGTCACATCCATCAGCGATGAAGAAGGCAACAAAACCACTATCACCTATGATGCCCAGGACCGGCCCCTGACTATAACTGATCCCCTGGGTTGCACCCTAAGTTATAGCTATGACAGCTATGGCAACAAGACCAGTGAAACCGATGGGAATGGCAACACTACTAGCTACACATACAATAATGATCATAAAATGACCAGTCAAAAGGATGCTTTCGGAAATGTAACCAATTATGGGTATGACGGTGAAGACCGGCTGATAAGTACTACCGATCCTTTAGGGCATACCACTACGTTAAGCTATGATCCGGCCGGAAGACTTATTAGTATAACCGATGCCCTGAGCAATACTGTTTCTAACAGCTATGACCCGGCTGGCAATTTGATCGGGATAAAAAATTCTGATGATGTGACTATCTTGAGTCAGGCCTTCAACAACCTAAACCTGCCCACCAGTATAACTGATGCCTTGGGCAACGCCACTACTAAAAGCTATGATAACCTGCGACAGGTTACATCCATTGCTGACCCCAAAGGCCAGGTGAGCAACTACAGCTATGACCAACTCAACCATCTAACTTCAGGAACTGATCCTCTATCTGGCACCAGCCGGCAGGAATTTGATGCTGCTGGCAACCTCTTGAGCATAGCTGATCCCAACGGCAATCAACAGTCCTTTACCTATGATAATGCCGGCAGGATAGTCAGCCAAAAAGACGGCAGCAATAACACCATTACTTACGCTTACAACAAACTGGGACAAATAGCCACCAAGACCAATGGTCGGGGACAGACCGCCAGCTTCAGCTATGACAAGACAGGCAGGATTATTGCCATGAATACCCCGGAAGGCGATACTATTTCATATAGTTACGATAATAACGGCAATCTCATGGCCATTAGTGACAGCTCCGGTACCATCAGCCGCAGCTATGATGCCTTGAACAGGGTAACTTCTTACCGGGATGTTAATGGCAACACCATCAGTTATCAATACGATGCAGTCGGGAACCTGACTGGACTCACCTACCCGGATGGCAAAACTGTATGCTACAGCTATGATGCAGTCAACCGCCTGACGGGGGTTAGAGACTGGGCAGGCCGGGAGACCACTTACGGCTACGACACCGACGGACGACTGGTGACTACTGCCAGACCGGATGGCAGCATAGAGACCAGAAGCTATGATGCCGCCGGTGAGCTCACCCAGCTAAAAGACCAGGATGCTAAAGCAGATACCGTATCCCAATATGATTTTGCTTATGATGCGAACGGCAATGTGGTCAGTGAAACAAGTGCCGGAATATTCGTTCCCTATTCAGAAGGAAATAAAACAATGACTTATGGTGCTGGTAACAAGTTAGAGACCTATAACGAGGAGAGCGTTGCTTATGATGCTGACGGTAACATGACCACCGGCCCCTTGAAAGATAAATTGTCAGATTTTAATTACGACTCCCGTAACCGACTGACAAAGGGCGGAGATATCAGTTACAGCTATGATCCTGAAAATAACCGCACCTCCCAGGAGAAAGAAACAGTTGCCACCAACTATGTGGTAAATCCCCAGGCCTCTTTAAGCCAGATCCTGCAGATGAAAAAGGGAAGCAACACCAGCTACTGTGTTTATGGCTTAGGCCTGTTGGGAATTGAAGACGCAGACGGCAACTACCAGGCTTATCATTATGACCGACGGGGAAGTACTGTAGCCATAACTAATATGACTGGCGCTATTACCGATACCTTCAGTTATGGACCATACGGCGAGTTGGCCAACCATTCCGGAGGCACCGATACCCCCTTCCTCTATAACGGTAAAGACAGTGTCATGACTGATGCCAATGGACTTTATTACATGCGGGCCCGCTATTACCAGCCCGAAATCAAGCGATTCATCAACCAGGATGTGCTCTTAGGAAATATCACGGACAGTAAAACCCTTAACCGTTATGCCTATGTCAATGGACAGCCGGTTAATTTGGTGGATCCGTGGGGTCTTGAGGCTCAATCTTCGACTTCCAGCGTCTACAGTGCGGGTTCAGGAATTAGCAGCAACATTAATAACCGCGAATTCGGTAATGTATCTACTGAAATTACCACTACCAAACAGGATTGGCTGGGGTATACCGGCATAAGCGGGAGATACAGCGGCCAACTATTTGGTAATTTCCAGGGAGAAGGAAACTTTACACTCGGTGCAGTAGTTGAACATGATGAGGACTTTGATACATTAAAAATTGGGGCAGGGATTACACCGCTTAACATAGCATATAAGGATGGTTACCAGGGAGACTATACGAATGTTTCATGGAATGCCGGTGTTTGGTCCCCGGGTTCCTTGGGTGGAGCATTGAGCTTTTCAACCTCTAATCAGGAAGCTGCTAATAGAGGTATCATTGGCGTTAAGATGGGCGGAGATATATTCGGAGTAAAAGCTGGATTCTCATACCAGTTTAATGTCGGCCGATTCTTTAGGGATATGTTTAAATAGAGCATTAAAGATGGTAGAAAAATACCCCCAACTTAACGTAAGAAACCTAAGTCAGGAGATGGGTCTACTACTGGATATCCTGGAAGTGGGCGCATTTTATAATTTTGATTTAACAGTATCTTCGGTGTTGAGATTTTCTAACAAGATTCAAACACGAGTGGCTAATTTACAATAGGTGAATACCCACTACGAAAACTAATTTTTTTAGGTAGGTTAGTAAAGTGAATGCAGATATTAGCGGCAGACATAGAAACCGGTTATTCTTTGCCATTCTTGTTCTGTGCTTAATGACAATAACTATTATAATTGCAATTGCAAAACAACAGAACAAAGCCTATGAAGACAATTATAGTCGCTATCAGCAAGCTATTCAGTTCATCTCTCAAAACAATTATCCCGCAGCACGTAAACTCCTTAACGGTTTAGATCAAAACAGTCGCGAATGTTACCAGGTATATATCGCCCGGGCTATTTGTGCTGAGAATCTTGGAGACATGACCTCTGCGGCACAATTTATAAAAAAGGCCAGGGATACCAGGCCGGCCTTATTGACGGATCAAGCTTTTCTTGTATTATACGGGGAGATACTTTGCCGTTCGGGCGAATTCGACCGTGCCAAACTTTATCTTTTGGAAAGCCTCAAATATCATCCAAATTCTGAACAAGCAAAAAGAGCCCATGTTTATCTTAAACTAATTGATCGAACAAGGATGGGGGAGAATAGCCGGTGAGCAAACGGAAAAAGTCCCTAAAAGCCATAGAGGCTAATCAAATAGTGAAAATCGATAAGATTATTTCCTGGCTGATAATTTTATTTATTGGAATTACTCCGCTTTTGGTACGTTTCAGGAAGATTCCGTTCGTTTCCCCGCGCATTATAACCCCTATGGTGGATACTGGAATACAGGTTGATGCCTTCTCCTATTATAAATGGTTTTTTTTACTTTGTATGGCGGCAGTGCTGGTGTCACTACTGTGTTATAAAATACTTGCTTATCATTATGAAATAAAGGCGTCATATATCAACATTCCGCTCTTAATATTTGTTTCGCTCTTAATATTTTCCTTAGCTGTCGCCGATTATAAAAGCGTATCCCTTGTAGGATTATACAATCAGTATGATGGAACTCTAACTTATCTTTGCTACATGGCCATACTATTTGTGGCCGCTAATGTTAACTATAGGTTGGGGATAGATAGATATATAGCTTTTGCCCTGGGGGCTGTTATTGCCATTAATTTTATACTCATTATTCCTGATTTCTTTGGACATAACCTCCTCCGCTGTCCTTATGTTGTATCACTGCTCGTACCAACTGATTTGCAACAAAATCTGCATGGTACTATCAATTCCACCCTATCCAATCCAAACTATATTAGTGGGTTGGCCGCCGCACTTTGTGCTTACTTCCTGGGATTTGCTTTGCTTAAGACTCGTTTGAAACAGAACGGTATATATACACTATTCGCGGTATTTGCATTTGCCATTATGCTGGCAGCTTTGTCCAGCAGCGGCATTGTTTCATTAGTAGTTGCCTTGCCCCTTATCATTGCAGCAGGTTATATTATCAGTCGTGACAGAAAACGGACTTTTATTACAGCCGGAACAGTATTACTATTATTTAGCCTGGTATTTATACTCTTGAACGCTCATAACCCGAAAATTTATAGCGAAACGATTGGATTTTTCCAACATCCACTAACACCGGGGCGAGGAACAATAAATTCAGAGGCAGTAAAGCTTGATGGTGTTTATTTGCCTGCATCAGGCAGGACCGCGGGTAGCAGCCGCGGTTATATCTGGAGCGAAACTCTGGATTTGATCAAACAGAAGCCATTCACAGGCTATGGGCAAGATACCCTGGCTTATTATTTCCCTCAAAATGATATCAAAAAAGTCGCGGGCATAGGATCATACAACTTACTTATAACCAAAACCCATAGTGCTTATTTAGGGATAGCGTATGGCTCGGGAATTCCCGCCTTGCTGGTTCTATTAGCTTTGTTGTTTATGCACTTTTATCACACGGGCCGCTTCCTGCTCCGAGCGGATAAAAACGAAGCAATTATCTTACCTGCCGCCCTTTTTCTCTTTTTTAGTGTCTTTGCCGTTCAGTTAGTGTTCAACGATTCAAATATAGGTTCTTCCGGCATATTCTGGGTACTTCTGGGTATAGCTGTGTCACTCCAGAGTAATTCACTATGAGCAAGCGCATTTGGACAACATACATCTTTTGCAGGGGGAGGATAGAACTGGAGCGGATGGAAATAGGTAAGAATAGATGGGATTGAATATAAGCAGCAGCTAGTACCGGTTTTCAACCCAATATTTTAATAAGGGACATATTGGACAAATAGCTAGGAACGAAATTTGTCGATAAAATTTAGAAGGAAATTTAAAAAGTATGAACGAAGTTAAATAGTTGACTGACACACTACCGAAAAGCACCAGCCTATAATAGGCGAGCAAGTTATTGGGGGTAGAAAAAACAATGAGAAAAAGAGCAAGTAGTATATGGTTGTTATTTATATTGTTATCATCAGTATTCTATAGCTTACCTGTCAGTGGAGCTACTTATACATACGATAATCTTAACCGGTTAACTTCCGTTACATACGATAACGGGCAAAAGATTACCTATACCTATGACGCAGGCGGAAATATTCTAAGTGTAAATGGTGTAACATCCCAGGATTCGCTGCAGATATCACCGAATAACGTAATCGAATCTAATACCTTTAGCCAAATCTTCACCATAACATTGACATCAAGTAATTTTATAGATGGCGTTAATTCGAGTAACATAACTTTGGGAGGAGATTTTACAGGTCTGGCTAAAGGCGATGTAGCAAGAACCGCACCAAATTCTATGACAGTAGCTCTTAGTGGTACTTTACACAAGAGCATCGGTACGGGAAACATATCAATTTCAGCAGCAGGTACTAATACTGGTAAAGATATAACTGCAAATGTTATAGTTAACTCGGCACAACAGCCCGCAGCAGATTTATCAGGGCTTAGTGTAAAAGAAGGGGCGGACGGAACCGGAAAAGAATTAATAAGTAATTTTGACCCGGCCAACTTGAATATTTCCTTACAAACCGCTTCAGATGTCGTAGCGGTAAAAATACTTGCAACGCCTGCAATAGGAACCACAATTACCCTGTATCAGGGATCAAATAAAATAACAGACGGAGTAATTAACCTGAATAACGGGTTAAACTCAATACAGATTGTGGTTAGCGAAGACAATAAGGCTAACAAAACCTATAACGTTACCATAACCCTCGGACAAATAGACGAGTGTTTTATAGCTACCGCAGCCTTTGGTTCTAAGTTTACTTGGCCTGTAACCTTGCTGCGCCATTTTCGCGACCAATACTTGCTAACCCATACTTGGGGCACAGCCTTTGTTAATTTTTACTATCGCTATTCTCCACCTATTGCAGCCTTTATTGCCGGGAGTGAGCCCCTGAAAATGCTGGTTCGAGTATCACTAGCTCCGGTAATTGCACTGGTATATCTGCTGTATCATCCAATCCTAATGATAACATTCTTGATTCTATTTATTATATTATTGGTATTCCATTATATAGTACGGAGAAAATACGTGCAGGCTTAGTTCTTATAATCGAGGGGAGAGTCCTAAATAATTAGATGAAATGGCATTATCTTCAATGAGGTAATGCCATTTAGGCTTTTACTTCCAAAAGCTTGCTATTCTTGATCATGAAATTGGAATACCATGCTCCGCATCAACCAGCCTCATTTTATAAATGAAGACTGTTATATATTGCGGAGTCGCACTGGAGTAGCCGAATTAGACGAAAATATCCGCAAATAGAAAGGATTAGCTGCATAATTCTGCAATTATAAAGGACATTACCAAATTATGGGGAACGTATATTAATATATAGGTTTTTGTAATTTGGGGGGACGAAATTGAATAAAAAAGACCTTTCGGAACGAGATATATGCACGAAATACATAAGCCCAGGGTTAACGAATTTGTTGTCGGCAGTTGAGGTACTGGTAGTTAACGCGTGGCTCATCTTCTACGTTGCCGTAGGAGCCCTTGGACTGGCAATGATGTCAGCCATGCCTGCAACTGCGGCAACTCCGCCTTCTGTCTCCGCCTTGCCGACCGTCCTGGTCTCCGAACCAACGGGGGAGGCGATCCAGGGGGCGATCGACGGTCTCTCTTCGGGTGGGACGGTATACTTGACGGCGGACGAACCGTACATTCTCGTGCACCCAATCGTTATTCGCTCAAACAACATTTCGCTCGTGGGACGAGGACCGCGGCTTACCCGCCTGTTTGCGGGATCGGGGGCCGCCTTGCTGGTTCCTAACTTCGGGGAATACATGGTGCTAGTCGAGGGTGCCACGAATGTCTCAATACAGGACTTGACTGTGGACGGGGCGAACGAGGCGAACATCGCCGGCCAGCAACGCAACCAGATCGGAGCTTGGAACTCGAACTTGGTGTTAGTGAGGCGCGTGGCGTGCGTCAACAACCTCGGGCCGCACGCTTACAACCGCGCAATTTCTATAAGCCGATGTACAAGCATAACAATCGAGAACTGCGAAGTGAGTCGATCACGGGACGGTGTGTTCATCTGGCAATCTTCCGACTTCCGCATCAACCGATGTCGCATGCAGGACCTGCATGTCCTCCTTCCGTTCACCGGCGTTGTCGGTGCCATCGATTTGATCGAATCTACGACAGGGACTGTGTCGTACTGCACGTGGAACCGGAACACGACGCCGGCAGGCGGGTTCCTTAATAACTGCACGGGGGTCGTCATCGAACACTGCGTGTTTCGCAGGACGCTTCCGTTCAATGAGGGGAACGACGGCATCTGGATCGGCCCGAACCCTGGTGGTGGGGTGACGGTTCAGAACTGCTACTCAATTTCGAACAGCGGCTGTGCGGCGGGCGTCGTCCATGCCTCGAACGTGACCATTCAAGACTGCGTGATGTTCAACTGCTGGGGACTGGGTCTCGCTGGGGATACGCAATGCGTGAGGATTCTCGGGAACTGGATCGCGGACAATAGACACCCTTGGTACTCCGGTATCTGTGTCGGGCCTTGGCCTGAGCTCGACAGTGACGGGGAGATCTCGCGCAATATCGTGCATGGCTATGCATACGGCATAACCCTCGCCGAGCAGAGCAGGAATTTCCGTGTTTTCGGAAACGAGTTGAGCCGCAATGAGGTTGCACTCAACGACAAGGGCGTGGACAATCTCTTGTCCAATAACACCTTCTCTACCTGGGATCCCAGCGCCCCTGGAATGGACGAGTTGCTGCATTCCGTCGCCTTCAGTGATTCGCTTCACGGCTGGGCGGTTGGGGAAGGCGGCACGATTCTGCACACGTCGAATCGTGGGATCTCTTGGAACCGCCAATCCTCCGACACGACCGCGAGTCTCTACGCGATTGTTTTCAGTAATAGCTCACAGGGCTGGGCCGTCGGCGAGGATGGCACGATCCTGCACACCATAGATGGCGGGGACAATTGGACTGCGCAGGACTCCGGGACGAACTGCGACCTGTGCTCGGTCGACTTCGCCGACGAATCGAGCGGCTGGGCGGTGGGCGCGGACGGGACGATCTTGCACACGATAGATGCAGGAGCCACTTGGAGCCCGCAGAGTTCCGGCACAACGTTCACCCTATCCTCGGTGGCCTTCAGTGATGCCTCGAACGGCTGGGTAGCGAGTTCCTTCGGTGACCTTTTGCAGACATCGGACGGCGGCGTCACTTGGGCGGCGCAGAGTGTCGACTCCGAGCATAATTTGTACTCGATAGCGTTCGCCGATTCATTGCATGGCTGGGTCGTTGGTGATAGCGGGACGATCCTGCACACATCGGATG
This sequence comes from Syntrophomonas sp., assembly GCA_039679805.1. Lineage (GTDB taxonomy): Bacteria > Bacillota > Syntrophomonadia > Syntrophomonadales > Syntrophomonadaceae > JBDKUD01. The sequence goes on from JBDKUD010000145.1 coordinate 21,573, forward strand.
GTGGAGCGACTTGGGGTCCGCAGACCTCAGATACGATGCAGGATCTGTATTCGGTCGTATGCACCGATTCGATGAACTGTTGGGCGGTGGGCGAGAAGGGGATGATTCTGCACACGTCGGATGGTGGCGTCACCTGGAGTCCGCAGCTCTCGCCAGCGACGGACGATCTGGATGCGTACGCGCTGACCAACAACTGGTGCGGTTGGCCAACGGCCTACAACGGCAGAGAGCTTGGATACCATGGGTTTCCAACGCCGCGGATTGACGATGCTGCAGATTTATCTGCCCTTAGTATCAAAACTGGAGCCGATGGAACAGGAACAGAGTTAATTAATAATTTTATAGGAGGCAATTGGAATTATACTGTTCAGGTTGCCCAAGAAGTTGATACAGTTATGATAACAGTAACACCGGTATCGGGTACCGATGTAAAAGTATATTTGGACAACGTTGAGAAAACGGATGGAATTATAACTTTAGAAGAAGGGAACAATCAGGTCAAGGTAATTGTTCGTGAACCAAATAAGGTCGATAAAACTTATAATATTACCATAACCCGCGGAGCTTTAGACAAATGCTTCATCGCTACTGCGGCCTTCGGCTCCAAGTTTGATTGGCCGGTAGCTCTGCTGAGAGAATTCCGCGACAAGTATTTATTGACCAACTCCTTAGGTACTGCCTTTGTGAAATTTTATTATCAAAATTCACCGCCAATTGCGGCTGTTATTGCCGCTAGTCAGCCACTGAAACTATTAGTACGAGTATTGCTTGCTCCGGTTATCGCTGGTGTGTACATTATTTATCATCCAGTGATAATGGCAGTGGGTCTATTAATGCTTATTGCATCATTTGCCGTTCGTCTATCAAGGTTGCGGAGAAGATATACCTAGACAACTATAATGGCAGGATTAACCAAAAAAGTGTAGAAATACTTAATAGGATATTAAATCATATCACTCTTATCGGGGTAACTTGAAGACAACTTGTTGGGGGCTTCATATTTAGTAATTAGAGGGGGAGATTGTAAAAATGCGAACAGCAATGCGAATGAAGAAATATGTTCATTTCATTATATGCCTAATATTTATGGCGATGACGATGTTGGGTATTCCTCCCAATGTCCAGGCACAGTCCACACTTGCTCCTACGACGGAACTGTCGGATACTACGCCACAACAAGTTTGGCGTATCCATATTCATAAAGACGGAGTGTTAACTAGAAGTATAATCGATCAAACTGATTCTAAAAGCACATCAAAAGATATAAATAGTAAGACTGTTGATCGAAGTGATTATGGGCAACAAAATTCTTATAGAATCATGGAAGTAACCGGTGGGAGTATTTCAGGAAAAGTATTAGATGAGAACGGGCAAACTGTTGCAAATGCAGTGGTTTATGCTTATACGCAGGATTACGACATATATGTAAGCGCTTATACGGACGCAACCGGCTGCTATACAATCTCGAATCTTCCCAGCGCAACATACACAGTTACAGTAGATGCACAAGGCTGGCTAGAGGAGGATTATCCTGTTGATGTAAGTGTCACCGATTCTCAAGATACGGGGAATATTAATTTTAACCTGAAGAAAGGCGGAACTATCTCCGGACTAGTGTTGGATGATAACGGTCAAGCCGTGAATAACGTAAGGGTTTATGCTTATACGCAGGACTATGATATATATAAAAGCGCTTTTACGGACGCAACCGGCTGCTATACAATTTCAGACCTTCCCAGTGGAATATACACGGTTACAGTAAATGCGGAAGGCTGGCTAGAGGAGGATTATCCCGGTGATGTAAGTGTCACCGATTCTCAAGATACGAGGAATATTAATTTTAACCTGAAGAAAGGCGGGACTATTTCCGGACAAGTGCTGGATGATAACGGGCAAGCCGCAAATAACATAAGGGTTAATGTTCATTCTAAGGACTATAGTATATATGAAAGCGCTTATACGGATGCAACCGGCTGTTATACAATTTCAGACCTTCCCAGCGGGATATACATTGTTACTGTAGATACAGATGGCTGGGTTAAGGAGGATTATCCATCTAATGTAAATGTCACCGCTCCTGAAAATACCGGGAATATTAATTTCAGTCTGGAAAAGGGCGGAAGCATTTCCGGACAGGTGTTAGATGAAAACGGGCAAGCGCTACAAAACATATGGATTTCTGCACATACGCTGGACTATGATTTTTATGATAGCATTTCTACGACTGCCACAGGACATTACACCATTCCCAATCTCCCCAGCAAAACGTATGAGGTTACTGTAAATGCAGACAAGTGGGTTAGTCAGGATTATCCCAGTTATATAAATGTCACTGTTCTACAAGAGACAGGAAATGTTAATTTTAACCTGGAGAAAGGTGGAAGCATTTCTGGCCAAGTGTTGGATGGGAACGGGCAACCGGTAAATCATGCATGGGTCGAGGCAGAGAATTCAGATTATAGTATATATGAAAGCAGTGATACTGATGAGGAAGGTCACTACGTTATTCCAAATCTTCCTGGCGGATTATATAAAATCAGAGTGGACGCAGAAGGCTGGGCAAATAAAGTATATGCCGATAATATTAGTGTAACAGCTCTATCACATACAGCGAGTACTAACCTTGTGCTGGAGCCAGGTGGCAGCATATCGGGACGAGTAGTGGATTCACAGGGAGTGCCGGTAAATAATATAAGTATGTGGGCTAATTCCGAAAACGGTGAAAGCTGGAACGCTGCGGAGACAAATGCAAACGGGGAATATACTATCTCGGACTTGGCTAGCGGAGTGTATGATGTAGAAGTGGATGAAGAAGATGGGAATGGTTTTGCCCGCATTTATAAGAGTGATATAAGTGTATCGGTTTCCAATGACACACCCAATATCAACTTTAACTTGGTCCCAGCAGGGAGTATTTCCGGACGTATAGTGAATAGCCAGGGCAACCCAATTCTGGACGGCTGGGTTTGGGCTGAATCAACTGCAAGTGGTTCGTATAACGGCGCACATACGGATGCTAATGGAGATTATTGTATTACCAATCTGGCCAGTGGATCATACGAGGTAACTGCGAGAGCAGAAGGCTGGCAAAGGCAACAATATGCTGGTAATGTAAATGTGACTGCATCTAACGAAACCCCAAATATCAATCATACGTTGCAAAGGGGATCTGCGACAGTTGCAGCAGTTTCTGACATTCCAGATTTTCATATCAATAGCGGTACGCCGGTAAACGATTTGGGATTACC
>JBDKUD010000438.1:0-2874 GCA_039679805.1 Syntrophomonas sp.
GGTGACAGATGTATTTATGATGAACCTGCAGCATGTACCGCATGGTGCCCTATTCACATTGATGTGGCAGCATTTGTGGCAGAGATGGAAAAAGGCGATTTTAATAAGGCTTATAAAATATTGGAGAAACGAATGCCTTTTACAAGAGTCTTAGGCATGATTTGTGACCATCCCTGTGAAAGTGCATGTGTGAGAGAGGCTGCCAGTGGAGCGATAAGGATCTCAGAGCTTGAGAAGGCAGCAGTAAAGCATGGATACAAACCCCCTAAAAAAGCACTGTCAGTTCCTAAGAAGGCTGGCCAGGCCGCTGTGATCGGAGGAGGTCTAAGCGGGCTTGCGGCTGCCTTGGAACTGGACAGAAAAGGTTTTAAGGTAACAATTTATGAAAAGTCAGATAAATTAGGCGGCAGATTATGGAATTATGATCTTGATAAGGCTGTTATAGAAGAAGAACTGCAAATATTCAGCAAGTTAAATATTGAGGTAATTTTAAACAGACCTATCAGCCCAAAAGAATTAAAAGATATTATTAACAATTATAATGCGGTTTTCCTAGGTACGGGCGAATGGAATGAGAATCTGCAAATTAATCCGGAGACTTTTCAAGTACAGTGTTCATCCCTATTTGTGGGGGGAAGACTTGTATACAAAAATGGCTCTGTTATTTTATCGGTAAGTTCAGGCAGAAGAGCTGCAGCTTCCATAGAAAGATACGTTAAGGGAATTTCTATGACGGTTGCCAGGGAAAGGGAGGGGTCATTTAAAACACCTCTTAAATATGAAGCGGATGATATCGAACCTACAGCACCAGTTGTAAGGACCACCGATGTATACAGTAAAGACGAAGCTGTAAATGAAGCCGGACGATGCTTTAAATGCAGATGTACAAAATGTATTGATGCATGCAGTCATATGAAGAAATTCAATACTAATCCGAAAAATTATATAAGGCAAATTATTCATAACGAAGATACATTCCTGGGTACACGGTACGCAAATAAAATGATAAATTCTTGTACCATGTGCGGGTTGTGCGGTGAACAATGTCATGTGGGAATCAGCATGAAGGATGTAATACAAGAGACCAGGGAAAGTATGGTTGAAAAGGACAAAATGCCTCCTTCTGCACATGATTTTGCTTTGAAAGATATGGAATTCAGCAACAGCAATCACTTCTTCATGGTAAAATCGCCGCCTCCAATTCCAGAAGAACAAATCGAGATAAGAAAAAAAGAATTATTCACATATCCACGCATTACCTTTTCCAATTATGCACAGTCAATTTATAAAGGGGATGCGCCCGGTACAGAAAAGGTGGACTATTTGTTTTATCCCGGATGCCAGCTGTCAGCATCCTATCCGGAGTATGTAGAAAAGGCCTATGAGTACTTGCTTTCCAGAATAAAGGAAGGCGTTGGAATAATGCTGGGCTGCTGTGGTGCTCCTGCTGATTGGGCAGGCAGACAGGATTTGATGGAAAGTAACATGCAAAGATTAAGAGATGCCTGGACGGAAAAAGGCAAACCTACTTTTATTCTGGCGTGCTCCAGCTGCTGCAGTATTTTTGAAAAATATCTTCCGGACATACCTTTTACATCTTTGTGGGAGATCTTTGCAAGTTATGGACTGCCGGAAACCGCTCAAACTGGGAAAAACCATATTTTAAATGTCCATGACGCCTGTTCTACCAGGCATAATAAAAAAATCCACGAAGGCTTAAGAAATATCACGGTTAAGCTTGGTTATGAAATACAGGAACTGAAATATGCCAAAGAAAAAACAAAATGCTGCGGATATGGCGGACTGGTCTATTTTGCCAACCGTGAACAGTCCAAAGATTTTGTGCAAGACCGAATAAACGAAAGTAACCAAGATCTTCTGGTTTACTGTGCTATGTGCAAAGATTTGTTTGTGGAGGGCGGTAAAAGAACCTATCATATTCTGGATTTGATTTTTGGAGATAATTTGGATGAAATAGCGCTTAAGAAAATGCCGAACCTTTCACAAAGACATGCCAACCGAGCCCGGCTTAAAAAGAAATTGCTTAAAGAATTATGGAATGAAGATCAGGAAACCGAATTAACCCCAATGGATAATTTAATCATTCCTGATGAAGTATGGCGCATTATGGACGAACGGTATATTCTCCGGGAAGACATTGAAAAGGTCATAAAACATGCGCAGGAATCCGGCGAACGGTTTTTAAATCCTGAAGATTCGAGTTATTTAGCCAATCAGCGAATTGCCGATGTTACCTATTGGGTACGTTATATTGAAAAAAACGAAGCAATTCAAGTAGTCTCAGTCTACAGCCACAGAATGGAAGTTAAGAAGGATTAGGATCTGGCTTTGGTAAAATGCTGGAGGCGGAAAAAGGTCTGGAGGATAAATGATTGGAAACAGGTAATGCCTATGAAAGCAGTTGTATGAAAGAAATAATGGGTGAGACCTTAAGACCCGGCGGATTCAGTTTAACTGATAGGGGTGTTCAGTATTGCAATATTTCACCCGGAGATACCGTTCTTGACTTGGGCTGCGGAACAGGCGCTACGGTGAATTACCTTTATGAAAAATACCATATTACAGCTGTGGGAATCGATCCCTCAGAAAAAATGATTGAGGCCGCTAAAGGCAATTACGGATATGCTGATTTCTTCCTGGGAAAAGGAGAAGAGCTGCCTTTTGAAGATGAAAGCTTTGATTGTGTCTTGGCTGAATGTACCTTATCGCTGATGGATAATCTGGACAGCGTTATAAAGCAGGTATACAGGATTTTAAAGGAAAATGGATGGTTTGTTATTAGCGATGTCTATGCAAAAAATCCTGAAGCGGTAATCAAACTAGGCAATTGTTCAGTCAACAGCTGCTTGAGAA
>JBDKUD010000132.1:0-28564 GCA_039679805.1 Syntrophomonas sp.
ACCATCCAAGAAGCCGAAAACTTCAAGGCCAAAATCATTTATGGCTGTTTTGGTAATTCCGCGAATTACCGCGTTCAATCCGGGACAATCCCCTCCCCCTGTTAAGACCCCAATCCGTCTGATCTGAACCAAGTAATAACCCCCCTTATTTTACAGCATTTAAAGATTAGAGTGGGATAAACCCACTCTTAATAATAACGATTTATATTTATTCGTCAGAAAAGTTCCTTTCCCCTTTTAGTTTATATATCTCTTTCCACTTTAATGCATTTATTTATTATGCAAGAGAAATTGGTTCAGTAATTATTGAATCCTGCTAAAAAAATTGCATACTGAAGAGGACGTTTGAAGGAGTTTTTTACTATAACCTGGGAAAAGTTGGTTCGTGTACTTTTACGGGGCTTGGAGTTCACTTCAATAAGCCAGGGATGACCTAATTGGTCTATACCAATATCCAAACCCAGTTCACCATATATTAGTTTACTGGATTTCTCTAAGGTTGAAGCTACTATTTGGCACAGGTTACGCATTTGGTTATTTTTAGTATCAATAATTTTTTGGTCTTTGTATATATCTTTAAAAACTATATTAGACTTCTCTGCTCTTCCACCACTACTCAAGTTTGATATACTACTTCCCCGGGGTGCTACCCTAATAAATTTTTTAGATAATTGCCATTCACCAATGTGATTTTTTTGAAATATAATTCGTATGTCAAAAGGGCAGCCTTTATATGTTGCCAGACTAAGCCCCTGCTGTACAATGTAAGCCTTACCTTTTCGGTATCGTTGAGTTTTTTTCAATAACTCAACATGATTGGCAGCTGTTCCTCTCAATTTATACCTACCGTTAATTATAAATTTGATATTTCCCTGCGAACTAACAGTAACTTTAATGATACCTCTCCCAAGACTACCGTTACATGGTTTTAAGTAAAGTTCATGATGATTTTGTAACATTTGTGCCAGGTTTATAGTATTTAGTAGTCTGGTTTCAGGTAAATAGGGCTGTAGTTCCGGGTTGCTGGAAAGAAATTGGTGAACCTTCCATTTGTTAAGAAACGCTGGATTAAAATATTTAAGATATGGAAGCCGCATGAGCCTTTTTTTGGTTCTCTTAATTATTCTCCGAGCTTCGATGGCTCGTGTGGGGATACGGTTGTATACTACATCAGGTAATGGATAAACGGATGAAACCCATTCTCCCTGAGTATTGCCAATTTTGCGATAACAATAGCCCCGAGTGGTCATATTTTTCCAATTAATAGATGAGGGAGTAAAAACAAAAATCTCTGCCGGCAAAGTCCTACCGATATTACTAAGATATATTAACTCTGCCTGTATACTTTTAGGATCAAATTCATTCCGGTTGGGTAAGAATGATGATAGTATGCCAATTATGGGGCCGATATGAATCAGATGGGTATCTGCATCATATCGCAACTGTAAATGACTAAGTTGTTCCATATGCAAATATCTTAAAAGTTCCGGGGATAACGCATAGGTACTTCGTTGTGTACTGTCTATAGCCAACTTGGCAGTTGTTACAATATTCCCGGCGCGAACATTTATTATCCTATTCAAAGTAACACCAAGTTTGGTCACCATCTCGGCAGATAAGTATATTGTACCTGTGATCATTTTAATTCGGTCCCTTCTTATTTAAAATCCAGCCAGGTATCTACTGTATAATAAGGGCCTTTCTACCGAATCGCGCCGTCCTTGGTGGTCACGAACCAGAATAAAAACCTGCCGTGCTGGTTTAAGATTGGCTTCAATAAACCATACCCGTCCATTTCGGTCAATACCTATGTCTATCCCCAATTCACCAATACTGCCAACCGAAGCCTCAAGGGCTTGAGCAGCTTCTAAGGCTAGCATTTTCACTTCGCTCTCAATGGCTTTACGAGTCTCTCCATTGTCAAAATTATGGGCTAGAACAGTAGTTAAATGTGAAGCATGACCGCCCGCAGCTATATTACTAGTTATGGAACCAGTCTTGCCTATCCGGCAGATGTTTCCGGTAATGTTCCATCGGCCAGTATGATCTTTTTGTACCATAACCCTGACGTCAACAACACTTCCTTGGGAGCGTAGGAGGTTGATTTGCTTTTGGACAATATAATTACGATTACCCATTACACGGTGTAAAGAATTTCTTAAGGAGGTTATATTCTGGCTTTTGCCATGAAAAATCTGGTTATTTATCTGGTACTGGTATTTATAAGTACCACTAGTTTTTACAACTTTTATTATGTTCCTCCCCTTGGAACCGTTGATAGGTTTCATATAAATGGCTTTGTGACGGTTAACCATATTGTTAACCTGTTGAAAATTCTTTATAAGCCGGGTTTCAGGCAAATAGGGTTCAAGTTCCGGTTTTTGCGATAATATTTTATAAGTATTCCATTTTCCTATTAGTACGGGGTTGATAAAATTACAGCCTATTTGATTCAGCTTATTTCTAATTCGCTTTATAGGGGCGGTATATCCTTGTTCCCGGGGGTAAATAACATCGGGAAGGGGAAAAACGCCACGTACCCACCCATTTCTACCATACGTATAACCGTTAATAAGTTTTCTATTCCAATCAATACTGTAAGGGCTAAATCCAAAACATATTTGCCCTAACCGGTGGCCAGCATTTATTAGTTCACGAATAAATAAACTTTGCCCGCCACAAGGGCGACCGGTTTTATTATATGTTTGAGCCATGACTCCTACCACCGGACCTATATGAATTCCATCATTTTGTCTGCTAATACCATATTTTCTTCCTGTTCGTAAATGCAATTTCTTCAAAACCTTTGGAGATACATAAATGAGTTTTTTATTTTTTGCTCTTTGGCTTATACTAATAGAAACTTGCTGGGTGCTTTGACCTGTAATAAAATCAATGATTTCCTTGGACTCAATTTTCAAAAGTTCGGCTAGTTCACCACCTAGTAATAAAATACTGTCTTTTTGTTTAGGATTTGCCATAATAGTGACCATCGGAAAATCGTACATATAATTTATCTCTCCAAACCTATTATTTGTTACCATATAATATGAAAATAGATAATGCTTTGGTAACAATTTAAATCGAGATAACTTGTTAAAGGTGGTAGATTATGAGTACACTTATAAGTGCGTGTTTAACCGGGGTAAACTGTAAGTATAACGGCGGGAATAATTTACACCCAGCTTTTGCTGCTTTATTAAAAACCGGTATAGTTGTTCCCATATGCCCGGAACAGCTGGGTGGACTATCAACCCCGCGTATTTCCAGTGAGATAGTCGGCGGAACCGGTTTGGATGTTCTAGAAGGCCGGGCCCGCGTTATAACTAGAGATAATCAGGATGTTACCGAAATCTATATAAAAGGTGCTTATGAAACTTTAAATATTGCCCGAAAATGTCTGGCTGATTTAGTTATTCTAAAAAATTGCAGTCCTTCATGTGGTGAAGGCAAAATTTATGATGGCACATTTACTAGAAGAATAGTTCCCGGTGACGGGGTTACTGCCGCTCTCTTAAAGGACAATGGTATTACTGTTATAAGCGACGAAGATTTTCTGGAAAAACAGAAACAAGGAGGTTCTTAGATTTTTGAAAGCAGTTAGTTTACTTTCAGGTGGGTTAGATTCTCAGATAGCGATTTGCCTGATCAAACAACAAGGTATCGAAGTTATAGCCGTAAATTTTAAAACTCCGTTTTTTGGTGCTAATGAACGTACCAGAAGGGCAGCTAAGGACTTGGGGGTGGAATTACATATCATAAATCCGGGTCAGGAGTATATGGAAGTACTTAATAATCCGGTTTACGGATACGGAAAAAACCTTAATCCCTGTATAGACTGCCATGCTTTTATGTTAAGAAAAGCCGGTCAATTTATGAGGGAGATCGACGCCTCATTTCTAATCACCGGTGAGGTGTTAGGACAAAGACCGATGAGTCAGAATAAGACATCCTTGAATGTAGTGGAAAAACTATCTGGATTACGTGGATTAATTGTTAGGCCCCTTTCAGCCAAGTTATTATCTCCAACTATACCTGAGAATGACGGATGGATTGATCGCGACAAATTATTGGATATAAGCGGTCGGGGACGTACCCGTCAAATGGATTTAGCCCAGGATTTCGGAATTACCGATTATCCTTCTCCGGCTGGCGGCTGTCTTCTAACTGAACCCGCTTTTGCCCGTAGGCTAAAAATATATCTAGATATGAATCCGGATGTCCCTATCGACCATCTCGAAGTCCTAAAAGCGGGCCGGCATTTTTATTTAGGTGAGAATAATCTGCTGATTGTAGGAAGAAACCAAAGCGATAATGAGAAACTAGCAGAAATAGCCTTACCCCAAGATTATCTTTTGAGGGTTATAGATCATCCTGGTCCCACAGGGCTTTTACGGCCTGCTGCTGAAGAAGATGTGAACATGAATGAGGCAGCCTCAATCGTGGCCAGATATAGTGATGCCAAAACTAAAGATTTAGCCCGGGTTAAAGTGTATCATACAGGCGAAGAGGACAGTGCCTATTTCCTGGACGTGGTTCCAGGTATACCGGAGCAGATATCACCGGTATAAGTTAGGAGTCAGGCACTAAACTAGATTCAAAAGCGGGAGTGAAAAAGTCCAGCGATAGGTAAGTGTTACCACTGCCGCTGGACTTTTCTACACTTTCGAATTTACTGGAATAGGTCCAAATCTATTACTTGGAACATAGCCTGATAGCCTTCTATAGTCGGGTGGCCTCCGTCAGCCAGTAATAGTTCAGTTCGCACATTATTATTATCGTCATGAAACGCACTGGAGAAATCTATTACCGGTAGGTTATGTTCTGCCGCATAGCGGATTATCCATTGCCGAATCCTAACTAAAAGGCGTTCAAATTCTGGTTCGTCCACCGCGGTAGGCAGACCAAAGATAACCTGAATATCGTTACCCGTGGCCTTTTCTGCCATTAACCTTAGATTCCAGGTAATGCGGTCGAAGGATTCCCGACAGAGAACATCATTTATTCCCCCCATAATTAATACATGGGTAGGCTCATTTCTTAAAACAGCCCGGTCAAAGCGTTCCATCATATCAGTAGTTGTATTTCCGTTAATACCTTTATTAATTACTTCTGCATCGATTACTTCAGACAGCATCTGCACCCATGAGAATGTTGGTCCAAAAGGGAACCCATAGGTTATACTATCTCCCAAACACACAATTTTTTTCCTATCTCTATCAGCCAAGGTATTCACCCCATTAATCTGTGTGTGAGCTTTGCTCATCAGTGTTGAATCTTATTTCCCGGATACTTCTTCTAAACGTTTAATAACATCATTTAGCTTGTTAATATTATCGCCGTAACCGGCCCAATCCCCTTCCCGCAATAACTGATTAGCAAGATCATAATATTGTCTGGCCTGTTGGGCTAGGTTTTTAACACTCTCACTGCCAGTATTGGTTGTAGGAGTGGAAGTTGCGGGTTTACCTGTCTCAGTTGTTCCCGGTGCACCTTGCCCAAAGAGCTTAATTAAAGCTTCGTCCAAAGTAGCCTCCATTACTACTTCATTATTAAAGGCAGCTATTACTCGTTTTAGTTCCGGCATTTTACTGCTGTTCGCCTGTAGGTAAAGCGGCTCAATATAAAGGATAGAATTATCTATCGGAATAATAATCAGGTTGCCCCGATAAGTGCGAGAACCCTTTTGATCCCATAAGGTTAACTGCCTGGAAATCTCGGTATCCTGGCTGATACGGGACTCTATCTGCATAGGGCCATAGACCGTTTCTTGTTTGGGGAAGCTGTACACCAGCATCTTTCCATAGTTTCCCCCATCCATGCGGGCACACATCCACGCAATCATATTGGGCCGGCTGTTAGGTGTATATGGAAGCATAAGTATATATTCGGCTTTTTCCTCACCCGGCAGACGCATGATAATATAATAAGGTTCAACCTGTTGTTCCTTACCTTCCACGATTTCTGATGGAATTACCCAGCTATCTTCTTTATTATAGAATACCCATGGATCCTGCATATGGAAGGTTCGGTAAAGCTGAGCCTGAACTGAGAATAAGTCTACAGGGTATCTGATATGAGCTTTTAATCCCTCCGGCATTTGTGATAAAGGTTTGTAAACTGTAGGGAAAATCTTTTGATAGGTAGTGATAATTGGGTCAGTTGGATCAGCTACGTAAAAACTCATCTCTCCGGTATAGGCATCACAAATTACTTTAACCGAATTGCGCATATAATTATGTCCCTGCTCGTCAAATGGCTCTGAGTAGGGATATCTATCAGTATAAGTATAGGCATCCAACATCCAGAAAAGTTTGCCGTCATTGTTAATTACAATATAAGGATCACTGTCATATCCAAGATAAGGGGCTATTTTATTAATACGTTCTACCACATTACGGTTCATCAACACTTGGCTGTTATTGGTAATTCCAGATGCCAGCAATAACTTGTAGTCCTTTAATGCATAGGAAAATAGCAGACGGCGACCCAGAGAATTAATCTTTATACCATTTGAACCCTGGTAGGTGCAATAAACATTTTTATCTCCCATAGGGTAATCGAATTCTTTTTGTTTGGCGTTGACAATAACATAGGAATCGGTTCTTTCACCGAAATAGATTTCCGGCCTGGTGACCTTTAAGTCGGTACTGAATTGAGGGGGAATATCTTTGATAAACATTTTCGGGAAACCCTCCTGGGCTATTTCATTTACCGGACTCATAGCAATGCCGTATCCATGTGTGTACATAAGTCGCTCATTTATCCAGGTTTTTGCCTGTGAAGGAAGATTAGTTTGTTCCAATTCGCGGGCCGATAACATTACCTGTCGGTAATTACCGTCTATAATATAGCGATCAATATCCATATCGTTAAATACATAGTAAAGGCGCAGTTCCTGCAGGCTCTTATACGTATCTGTCAATGGCTGCCAATCCCACAGTCGAACATTATCAATAGTTGTTTTGTTCTTAATATCTTCCATGGTAAGATCGTAATTTATATTAAATTGGCGGTTATCTACTTTATCCAGACCATAAGCCTTGCGGGTAAATTCAATAGCAGACTGGATATAGGGCTTTTCTTTATTAAATTCATCAGGCTGGACCACAATTTTCTGAATAACAACCGGATATATACCAGTCATTACTACAGATAAAACTAACCAGCCACCAATACTATAAACAATCCAGTTAACTTTTTTAATGAATATATTCAATAAAATGATTACTGCAACCACCAGTGCCACCACCATAAGTACCCGATAGGCTAATAGACGGGCATGTACGTCGGTATAGGTGGCTCCATATACCAGTCCTGATGGGGACGTTAGAATTCCATATGAGGCCAGTTGGTATCCCCATGCTTTAAGAGCAATAATAATGGCCAGGAGTATTGCTACATGGCTTTTACCGGCAGTGAAGCGTCTCCAATCGGCAAAGAAGAATTCGGTTGTTACGTCTAGTAAATAGATTAAACCAACTACAATAACTATCATTACTAATGAGGAGATTAATATATTATAGAAAAACTTGTAGAAAGCCAGGTTAAAAACATAGAACCCCAGATCCTTATGAAAAATTGGATCAACAGTTCCAAATGGTACCCGGTGGATATATTGTTGAATTGTAATCCAGTTATCACTGGATGCAGAACTTACCATCAGGGCGCCCAGAAAACTTATTATGAGAATTGTCCACTTAGCCGATCGGCTCTTTAAAAATTTCTTCCAGGGTGATTTTTCTTGATGTAAATAAATAATCTCTCGGCCATCATCGGTGCTCTCAGGCCGATCTTCTTTAGGACCTGTTATCTTACGGCAAATTTGTAGATTGATTAGGAATAAAATGAATGAAAATGCGAAGACTACAAGATAAAGTCCTACCCGGTTAATAAACATGGTAGTAAAAGCACTAGAAAAGTCTACTGATTTAAACCATAACCAATCTATGTAGAGGTTAACCAGCAGTGAAAAAATACCTAGTAAAACTAGAGCAATTAATATTTTGGCTCCCCGGCTCAAAGACATGTTTCTCATTTATTACCTCCTTAATATATTCCTTTTAACAGGGTCTCCTTACGCAAATCAGCGCAGTTACAATTTTTTTGGGAAGGTAATTGTTTTATTGTTTCTAGCAAAACTCTCCCCATAGCATATCCTTCAGTATAGAATATCTCAGCTAGTTCTTCATGCTGCCAGGGAGTTACAATACCTTCGGCATAGTTTACCACCAGATAAATTCCGGCGTAACAGGCTCCAATTTCCCGGGCCAGATAAACCTCAGGACAAATACTTTGGCCAACAATATCTGCTCCAGCCATCTTAAACATGTTTACTTCTGCTGGACTTTCAAAATGACGTCCATCAGTATTAACATAAATACTCCGGTCAAAAACTCGGCCATCCCAGTTTTCCTGACATACATCATTTAATACGCTTCGCATATGGGGACAAATGGAGTCTCTCATTATCAGTAAATGCCGATCCTCCAATCCCACATCTTTTCTAACCGAAAAATCTATGTAATCATGGGGAATAACTAAATCCCGCGGCTTTAGTAAATGGTTTATTCCCCCTACTCCCCCCTCAACCAGAATTCTTTTAACTCCAGCATTTTTAAAAACCCAAAATATTTGGCGGGAAGCATTAGCTCTAGTTATCCCCTGCCGCCATCCGTGCATCCGACAGGTAAGAACTTTTTTCTCTCCCTTTTCACATTGAATAGATAATAACTTAAATTCCGGGCTCATACCAAATGGGGTATCAAATAGCAGACCGGATTTTTCGACTCGTACATAGTCGAGGTCTAACTCTTCCGGCAGATCAATATTAAGAGTACTGGACCCGCCAATAATAGCAAAATCACATTTGGGGACTATCATTTCCTATTCTCCTTTTTATTAATTGCCTTTAGAAACACTTTAGGAATTTATACTCAGTAGCTCTTAGCACCGGCTGTCTTCCAGCAGTTTTTATCATAGAAATCATTTCTTCCTTGTCCATTTTATAAACCAGCCCGGCAGAACGAACTACATTTTCTTCTATCATAATACTTCCCAGGTCATCAGCACCAAAGAACAATGAAAGCAAGCCAACACGTTTCCCCTGGGTAAGCCAGGAACATTGAATATGATCAAAATTATCAAGATAGAGGCGGGAGAGGGCTAAAAATTTTAAGTATTCCACGGAGGAAATCTTTTGCCCCATTAGCTCATTATTACCTGGTTGATAGGTCCAGGGAATAAAACCTCTAAATCCTCCGGTCTCATCCTGCAGCTCCCTTATTTTCTTAAGATGATATATTCGGTGTTCTAAATGGTCAACACTACCCATCATCATAGTAGCAGTAGTTTTAATACCGATCTGGTGAGCAATCTTCATAACCTCCAACCATTCGCTGGTCTTTATTTTATTGGGACTGATCTGGCTTCTAACCTCATCATGCAGCACTTCTGCTCCTCCGCCGGGAAGTGAATCCAGGCCGGATTTTTTAAGCCTTAATAGAGTTTCTTTAATAGTTAAATTTGAGATTTTGGCAATATGAACAATTTCCGGAGCCGTTAGTGAGTGTATAGTAATATCGTATCTCGACTTAACACTTATAAACATGTCCTCGAAAAACTTGATGGTCAGATCCTCGTTTAGACCCCCTTGAATCATTAATTGGGTGGCACCCAGTTCCAGGGCTTCTTCAACCTTGGTAAATAAGGTCTGACGGTCAATTACATATGCGTCCGGGTCATCCTTCTTACGGAAGAAAGCACAGAATTTGCACCCGCACGAACATATATTGGTATAATTAATATTTCGGTCAATAATAAAACTGGCAGTATTTCCAGGAAATCTGTGCTGGCGGATTTGATCAGCCGCCTTACCGATTGCCAAAAAGTCTCCCTCGTTATACAACCAGGTAAATTCATCCTCAGTCATTCGTCGACCAGTTAATACATTATTCAGTAATTCAGTAGTATTCAAAACTGCCTCCATACTTATATATTAAGAATTTCAAGTGGCGGGACTTCCTCAATTAATCCGAGATTCTGGGCTTGTTTATAGTATTCCAGGAGCCCCTCCTGCTTGGATTGGTCAAAATCAAATCTTAGGCTGGCAAAATAGTCCACCAGATAATCAGTATTAAATTCCTCCCATTGAGCAGCTTTTTCAGAAACTGCTCTGATATTATCAAGGCTGAATTGCATTGATTCAATAAATGTATCTTTAATAATCTTTAACTGATCCATATTCTTCTCAGCATAATCCCTGCGTATAGCCCATACGGCAAATACCATGGGCAGACCTGTATACTCTTTCCATACCTGGCCCAGATCATAAACATACAAACGTTTGTCATCATTATATTTATATTTGGCTCGTAAAGCATCATCACCGATTAATAATGCTGCATCAGCTTCAATTAGCATAGCCCCGAGTTCAGGAGCCGATGCAAAATACTCTGGCACAATTTTATAATAACCGGCCATAATAGTTCGCAGTAAAGCCTGGGAAGTTGCAGAAATGTTAGTTAAGGCAACTTTACGGCCATGCAGTTCATTAATTGGCAGCTTGGAAAACAGATAGATACTTTTTACATCGCCATCGCAACTTATAGATATATCAGGCATTAAAACATAATCACGATAATTCCTGGCATAAGCAATGGAAGGTATTGGTGCCAGATCTAAAACATTATCCTTTAACATACGATTTAAATCAGATGGATAGCCTTTAATTAACTCTACTTCGAGCAGAAACTTTTTTTCGATCAAGCCATAAAAAAGTGGAAAACAGTTAATAAATTGAATATGACCTACTCTTGGTTTCACCCCTATGCATCTCCCCTCTAGAATTCCGCATTAAAAAATCAAACAAAGCCATAATAAGCCCTATCATGTGTTGAATCTTGTTCTTAATAAGTCCTGATAATGTTATACAAAGTATCTCTTTCGGTGGGAACATATCCCGCTTGTTTGATAAGATTGATAATATCCTGCTTACTAATCCCTTTCTCAGTAGTAGCGCCGGCGGCATGCATAATTCTTTCCTCTACAACCGTACCATCAAAATCATCGGCCCCAAAATGCAGCGAAATCTGGGCTACCGGCACACCCAGCATAATCCAGAAGGCCTTAATGTGATCGATATTATCAAGCATTAACCTGGCTATTGCAATGGTCTTTATATCATCAACCGAACTGGTGCGTTTAATATTATTCATTCCGGTGTTTTCCGGCAGGAACGGCAGGGGTATAAATGACTGAAAACCTGGTGCTTCATCTTGTAGTTCCCGTAACAAAAGCATATGGTTAATTCGGTCCGCATAAGTCTCTACGTGGCCAAATAAAATTGTACAATTAGTTTTTATTGCCAATTCATGAGCGGTTCGATGGACCTCTAACCAGTCTTTGCTTAAGGCTTTGTTGGGACAGAGAGACTGGCGGATAGCATCGTTAAATACTTCAGCCCCACCTCCGGGCATAGAGCCTAATCCGACATCTTTTAATGTCTGTAAAACATCCCGGATAGAAAGTCCGGAAATTTTAGCAAAGTGAAAAATTTCTACTGCAGTAAAAGCTTGAATGTGAATATCCGGATAGGCAGTATGAAGTCTTCTTATGACATCAACATAGTAATCAAAGGGCTTGTCTGGATGAAGGGCACTAACTACGTGAAATTCGGTAATTCCATAATCAACCGCCTCGGCACCATAGGTAAAAGCCTCAGCCGGTGTCATACAGTAGGCCCCCGTTCCGTCTTTATCAAGTCCAAATGCACAGAACTTACATCTGGAGAGGCAAATATTGGTTAGATTTATATGGCGGTTTACATTAAAGAAAACATGACTTCCTGATTTCTCTATCTTTTTATAACGAGCTAGTTGACCCATGGTTAGCAAATCATTAGAATTATATAAAAATAGCCCATCTTCACTGGAAAGTCTGATATTATTATGAACTTTATCAGCTATTTCCTGCATTCTCTTTTCCACTTACTCCATCCCTTCTGAAATTCAGTTATTCTTGTCTATATATTAAGCTATTATAACAAAACCCATAAATTATTACATGAGCTTAACAGTTACATAAGTTAATTACAGAACTTACTTCAATATTTACCCTGAGATTATAATTAAACAAAGCCTTAGCAGTTTCCTTGTGTCAATTCTCATTATTTTTGCTTTCTTCGCCGAATTAATTGTCAGTAAAAAATATTATGTTAACTTAATAAAAATTCGGCGTTCTATTATCAACCACAAGCTATATTAATAATATGATTACACTTAAGTTGTCTTCCTTAAAATCAAATTCCTAAACTAGGGGGATGTTTACTTTCCAAATCTATAGTTGAAAAGGTCCGAAAATCACGAATAAGCAATTATTAATTAGCTAAGCATTTGCTTAGCTAATTAATATAAAAGCCTTAAGAATGGTATCTTAAGGCTTAGGTAACATATCAACAATGTGGTTGAAACATATTTATTGCCGGGCTAGCTCAACAATTTTTTCCACCAAATCTTCAAAGCTTATTGCAACTGCCCGAGCCGCATCGGGCACCAAACTCATTTCCGTCATGCCCGGAATAGTGTTTACTTCTAATACATATGGATTCCCATTCTGGTCGATTATGAAATCAACTCGGGAAAATCCACGGCACCCCAGGCTAGTATAAACTTTTTCACTTATATTTTTGATTTTTTCATTTATTTCTTTAGATATTCTAGCAGGAATGATGTGATGGCACATACCTGGTGTATATTTTGATTCGAAATCATAGAACTCGTTTTCAGAAGTAATTTCTATTACGGGAAGAACTACAGGATTTTCATTACCGATAATTGAAGCAGTAATTTCTATACCATCAATGAATTTTTCTATAAGAATTTCCTGGTCATAAGCCAAGGCCTTTTGGATAGCCGGCAAAATATCATTCTCCTGACGGACAATATAGGTGCCAATACTTGAACCTTGTGTAGAGGCCTTAATTACCATAGGAAGGCCAATCTTTTCTACCACATTCTTAATAGCTTTGTCATCATTATTCAAACTACTTTTAGTCAGAATAACAAAATCAGCAGTAGGTATATTTTCATAACTAAACATTTTCTTAGTCAGAACTTTATTCATACAAATAGCACTGCAGGCTACCCCAGGGCCAGTATAAGGTATCCCCAATATCTCCAGCATCCCCTGTACTGTCCCATCTTCTCCTTTCTTGCCATGTAGAGCCAGAAAAGCTACGTCAGGTTTAATTTGTTTAAGTTCATAAGCTGAATTTGCATTTATATCAAGTGCTTCTACATCATAGCCTTTAGTTTTTAAAGCATTGAATACCGCCTGGCCGCTTCTTAAGGAGACTTCACGTTCTGAAGACTCTCCCCCCATTATTACCACCACTTTGCATTTCTGCATTGTATAATCGCCTCAATTCTCTATTTATTGACTAAATCACTATATTATTAACAAGTATAAATTATACTTGTTGTTTATACCATTTGGTAAGTAATTTATTGTTTATAATATTATTTTTACCTGTATTTGTTTCATAGTTTTGGTAAATTATCATTTTAAAATCTAGACGAATTAATAATGATTATATTTTCCCTTGAACCTGATATGGTTTTATGATAGAATTATTTTTGCTGAAACAAGCAAACGCAGGGGAGTAGCTCAATTGGAAGAGCATCGGTCTCCAAAACCGAGGGTCGCAGGTTCGAGCCCTGTCTCCCCTGCCATTAAGAAAACCGTAAAACCGGAGTTTTAAAGGCTCCGGTTTTTTTGTTACTCTATGCTTCTTTTCGTTTTGTTGCAACCGTGTTGCCACCCGAGGATTTTATTAATTTAAGTTTAGGTTTTACATCAGGCTGAGATTCTTTACCTGTTAGAATTGCATCTATTTTTCCAGCTGCTCTTTCTTGCATGGTCTGTGTTTTATGGATATATAAATCTGATGTAATTGAAAGGCAGCTATGCCTTGCTAATTTTGATACTGTAGCAAGGTCTTCTCCACTCTCTAATAAAAGAGTGCAAAAGGTATGTCTTAATGCATGAAATGTAGTGTTAGGTAATTTATGCTCTACCAGAAGATCTTTATATTGATGATATATATAATCAGGTCGGTATGGTGTTCCATCTACTCGGCAAAAGACTAAATCATTGTCCTGGTATACATCGTTCCCTAGAAGGTTTTTATTTTGTTTCTGACGTTTTTTCACCTGTTTTAATACTTTTATTACTTCACTAGGAAAAGTGATTATTGCATTGCTAGCCTTAGTTTTTACACTTTCCTGCCAATGGACCTCGCTTCCAACCTGTATTAAAGATCTGCATATAACTGCAGTTCCTTTACCCATATTAATATCTTCCCATTTTAAACCTAGTAGTTCTCCTCTTCTTAACCCGGTCCCAAGGTCAGTGAAAATTATTGGATATATCTCATGATCTTTAATAGCTTTAAGAAAGTTCAAAACCTGGTCTGTCGTGAAAGGTCTTATCTCTCTACTCTCACGGACGGGAAGGTCTACAGCTATAACTGGATTCCATAGGATTAATGCTTCCTTATAAGCTTGATTTAATGCCCCTCTTAGCACGTTATGACAGTTCCGGACTGTCTGTGATGATAATCCTGTAGGCTTATCTTTTATCTCCTGGCCATTCGTCTTCTCTGTTACTCGGCCCGATTCAGATAGGTAATTATAAAATTCTTGAATCTCGTTAGCTTGTAGCCTGTCCAGTTGGCGCTTACCTAATGCAGGCTTTATATGGAGATCAGCAAGTTGTTTATAAGAAAACCAAGTTGAGTATTTTAGTGTGGGCTTCTTATATACTTCCAGCCAACGATCAAGCCACTGCTCTAGAGTGATTTTACCGTTATCTGCAAGCCTACCCTTATCCTTTAGCAGTTCCAACTCACGCTTTTTTTTCAATACCTCAGTTTTGGTCTTACCGGATACTGATTTTCTCTTGCGTATGCCAGTGCCTGGATCAATATAACTAACCTGGGCCACCCATGTACCATTGGCACGCTGGTAAACACTACCTTCACCATTAGCTTTCTTTTTGTTTGCCATAATTCATATCTCCTTAATGTAATATATTGCAATTTCTAAAACCTGTATTTCGGTTCTTGTTAACCACTATAAAACCACCTTCTCATCATCCAGTATTAACTCCTGTCTCAGCTTTATTCCGTCCTTCATACCTTGTTTATATGCATATTCAATTTCACAACTCATACCAGCTGTTATGGCCGCTTCATAGTCAAGGATTAGTTCATGCATATTAGCGGGTATTACTGCCTTCAAATTATGGAGTGCAATCTCTTCTTCTTCTGAGTATTTAATACGTTGTGGGCTTTTTAATACGCAATTATTGGTAACTTCTATTCTCCTCCATATAAACTCCGCAAAAGTCCATTTAAATGTTTGACTCATATAATTATCTCCCCTCTTATGAGGTCACCCTGGAAGTGGCTTCTGCAAGTGGCATTTATTCAAAATAGCCTCTATCCAAGTATTAAATTTCTCCCTGGTGTCTTGATATCTTATTTAGTCGCCGTAGTGGCCTGGTCTTAGCTTATAGCTATTTTTAAGCCGTCTATGACCCCCTGCTGATATAATTCAATTAGAATCTCTGATTGAAAGTTTGGTTGCGTTCGGTAGATAAAGTCGAATATTCCTGTATCCTTTCGGCATTCAAGCGATCCTGTTAATTTTAATCTGTAGTCATCGAACAACTTTGTAATACGATCATAGTTTCGAAGTAATATTGTTATGTGTCTATGGGGAACCTTTGATTTACTCTCATGTTTAATGTTTTCCAGCTCTGCATCGATCCTGTCTAACCAATCCTCATTCCCTGCGGCAACTGCTAATAGCGCTTCATTTAGTAAGTCTAGTTTACGGATCTTTAATTCAGAATTTGTCCCTTGCCCATAGAGATTTTCAGTAAGCATGCTCATGATATTACCTCCCTAATGTTTAATGCTTGTCCAAATAACTATTATTTAAAGAAACTTTTTATTCTATGTTTTCCAGTTCTGCAGTAATTTGGTCGATTTCTATATCGAGTTTATCCATCTGTTCAAGTTCTTCCGGGCCACCATGGACCAGCAGCAGCGTCTCACTAAGAAGCTCACAGCGCCTAGCACGTAATTCTGCCCTCTGTGCTAATTCCTTTAGGGTATAAGCCCTTTCCTTCAATTGTCCATTCCTCCTTTTATTGTCTTTTATCATTACATTGATGTGTTTTGTACTGGCTTCATTGTATATTATGCATTGTTTAATGTCAATACATATCTGTATATTTTCCATACTTTATTTGTTTTTTTACATGATTGACTATATAATAAACATAGAACGGAGTAAGGAGGATTTATATGATTAGGTTTAAACTTGATAGAGTAATGTTTGAAAAGGACAAAATGAAAGTTCCTCATCTGAATGAAATGTCGGGAATTAACAAGAATACCCTTTATGCTATTTACAATAATACAATCACTAGAATGGATCTGTCGGTTTTAGATCGACTCTGTGTCGCCCTGAACTGCCAGCCAGGGGACCTGCTGGAGTATGTACCAGATCAGGATTAGGGGATCGTAAAATCCCATACCCTTTTATCAGCATTAGTGGGTAATTCGTAAATTTTTCGAATTGCTATGCCAGCAGGTCAATTTGACCGATTACCTGGGACTGCCTTAATACCCGTTATGCACAAATTTCGTATTACTATCCATCATTAATTTACTGACGATGTTAAATAAACCATCATTTTAAATGATGGAACTACTCAGATCTTTAAAATAGTCCACCAGCTGTGAAAGGATCACTTTTCGCTTATAATAAAGACTGCTTCTGCTTAAATTCATCTCCTGGCCAACATCAGACCCATGTTTTTGTTTAAAAAATAATAGGTCAATAAGGGTTTGTTGTTCCCTAGATAAGCCTCTAATAAAATTATCAACATTAAAACGTAGTGCTTTGAGCCTTGCTATTTTAGCCTCCAAGATCTCAATCTCCTGTGGATTCGCTTTGTATAGCTCTAACAATTTAATCTGCTGCTCAAAACTTGTAATTCTAAAAGGTATAGCCTGGCTCATGTATAGTAACTTTCCGGCTTCTTGTATAAGCGGATCCAGCTTTGGAATGTGATCACTCCCCTTCCACTAATGAGTCAAGTAATAAATCTAGTTGTGAAAAACACGCGAATCAGGCAATATGGTTGTAATGTAAAAATTGGGTACCAGGTCCAATTTTAAAATCACAAGCGCTTGGGATTTTACCGGGTAACTAATTCTGTACCGCCCTCCCCTAGTTCTCTTCTATATACGTCCTGTTTTTTTATTTTTCGGAATTCCTCCGGAGAATTTCAAAATTTTCGGTTTATGTGAAAATAAGGTACACAATCCGGTCTTAAAGGATGGGCCTTTTCCCTATGATGGGGGGGGGCACTTAAACCCGTTTCTAGGGGAATAATTCCCTTGATTTGTCCCCTAACTAGTTAGTGTGATAGTTGCCTGTTTAATCTTTATAAGGGTTACCACTCAATTTTTACCCTTCATTACCAAACGCTTGGGATTTTTTTTAAATTAAATTTATTATTCCTTTAGTTAATTGTTCAGTTTAACCGACGCTAACCACGATACTAACAGCAGCACAAATAATAAGATTTATTTTTATCTTACTCACCATTAAGTAAATACTGTATTGGTAATGGTTCATAAGGTTAATTGAGTTTGAATTAAGTTGAATCAATTCAGGTTTTATCTTAATTTTTCGTGGCCTTCATCAGGCTACTTTATCAACTATTTACAGATACCCCGATATATCGGCCTTTATTACTGTTTTTAATATATTTTTAAGTGCATCATATCAGGTGTTCTGTTGAGCTGGTTAAGAGTATTCTAAATAGCGATAAAACCAGGGGTTGACCGGGTTCTAAAAAACTCAGTTAGATACCTCAAATTTATGTTGAACCTATGCGAAAATTTTAATAGATCCTAAAATGTTTTATAGATTTATTTAGATGCTCTTGCTCTATTCCTATGTACCTTAAAGTATCAGTCTGTCGACTATGATTTAGTATTTTCATTAAACTGGCTATATCCTTAGTTTGGGTATAATAATGGTAACCAAAGGTCTTTCTAAGTGTATGGGTTCCCACGTTCTCTAGGTGAAACTCCCGGGCTGCGTTCTGCAGTATTTTATAAGCCATTGATCTATCAATTGGTTTATTATGACTTTGCCTTGATTTTATTAAGTATTCCTCTGGGTCCTTATCTTTTACATAGTTATTGAGTGCTTTTTTTAATAATGGGTTAAGCTCGATGATCCGCTGCTTCCCTGTCTTTTTTTCTCTAAGTTTAATATGGTTCTTGTTTTTTACGTCATATACCTTGAGGCTTAGAATGTCAGTTATACGTAAAGCGGTATAGATACCAGTTAAGAACATAATATAATTGCGTTCACTTCCGGATCTTAGGTAATTAGCTATATCCTCCACCACTGCGGGGTCACGGATTGGTTCCACAAAATTCATTTCATTCACCTACCTTTTTTTTGCTCCATTTAAGTAAACTCAAAATTACTAGAAAGGGCGCCAATATCTCAAATATCAGCGCCCACGTTTAGTTGGTTCTATGCTTTCTTTTTAACCCGTACAAAGCCCTTATAAGCCGCAACATTGCCGCCTGCCCAAACTGAGCCGCGATAACATGTTTGACCGGATTTAAACTTAAAATCTCGGCTCTCTTCCACTGTTACCGGTGAGAACATAGGCATTTCATAGTTCTTTATTTTTCCATATGCCATGCAGTAGGTACCCGCAACGGTTCCAGCACTGGAGAGAGCTGAACAAGCACTATTGATGATGAATGGAACGGAAAAGCTGTCCTCACTTGAAATTGTACCGGTGTTACCATTAACATCCAGGGTTATTTTGTAAAGTTTTTTAAGGCCATTTGCGTCCCGCACAGCCGCAAACGCTGCCAGATCGTTCTTATTTAGTATGAGATAAGCACCACCGGATACATCTTCATCTCCACCATAACCAAATACGATTTTATCCAGGGTATCTGCATCGATTTCAGTAATTTCAATATCAGAGGCGGGTGGAATTACATTAACTGGAGCATTGAAAATACCGACCAAAGAATTAGCGCCACCGGGCCCAATAAGAATTTGCTTAGATATTTTCTTCCGAAGGGCAATCTGTATTGCTTGCATAGCCATTTCCTGATACATCACATTAGGTAATTTTTGGGCTTCATCTGATAACTCTGTATAGGCTGTTATTTTTGCCTTCCCGATGTTAACATAGTCGGTTACGGGATCGGCATCGGTATAATCAGCGGTTTCATCTGTATATCCGCCTTCGCCATAGCCTACAATAAAACCCTTCTTGTAACTTTCTCCGCCATTAAGCGGTACACCATTTACAAGGTCAACCACATTTGATACCTGGTTAAAGGTGTCATTTAAGGTATTGCTGGATATTGTGGGAACAACCAGGTTATTAACACCAATAGTTATTGCTCTAAAATTAAGCTCTTCCAGGTCAAAGGTTACAGGTCTCCTGTTTTTTAAATCTGCCCCGCGCTGTTCATATTTAACTTTAAGGGCTTCGCGATTTTCATTCGCAACTGGTCCGGGATGTACTCCCATACTATAAGTACCGAGGACGTTAAACTGGCCTTGTGGTTGACCTCCACGGGTGATGGTCTGCCGTTCTTCCTGTTTAAAATTATTGGTGTTAATCGCGGTATAGGCCGCCTGGGTCTCCTGTTCGATCTCCTGTAATCTTGCCGGTGAAGCAGTTCGGCTCTCTGCTTCTAGGCAATTAAGTAAAACTTTGATTTCTCCGCTGGTCATTTCAGTATATTTTGACATTTTTTATTCCTCCATTAATAATTTTATTTTTCCAATTTTAGCCTGAATAGCAATTCTAGATCGGATCATGATTAAACCATTGTCAGGCATATCAGCTAAATATTGGTTTCGAGCTTCAACTGTGGTTTGCTCATACGCTGGCTGATCAACTATGGATACATCATATAAGCGATCTATTTGCATAACTGTTCTAAGATGCTGTAACCTATCATAATCATCGCCGTCCGGCCCAACAATAAAGCCAAATGACATTTTATTAACTAATCCACTCCGCACCAGCTTATAAACATCCTTGTGAGATTGTACCTCGGGATTCAATGCAGCTGTGAAGTGTAGCCCATCCGGCCTATTATCAAGCTTTAGGCTTTGATTGCGGGTTCTCGCCAGGATTGTAAAGCCCTGGTCATGGTTATATCTAAGCGGCACGTCACTCAAATCAACGCCGTCCAGCGCTCTTGAGCTAATTTGCTCCTTATAATCAATACCGTCCTCTGAAAACAAAATTGTTGGCTGATTATAAACTATGGCAACCCCTTCCAGAATCATGCCTTTCGCACTGTCTGCCGCCCTCAGTTCTTGGGTACTAATCCCATATCGTTTCATTCTTGGCCTCCTTTCCCCCTGCTACTATTCCAGCAGCTGCCAATCCAGCTTAGGGTCTTATTGTTTATTAAATATATCTATATTAAGCACCATTCCAATGCTATATACTATCTACCTGCCTAGCCACTGATCGGCCTGTTTTTGCATAAAATATAAGTTAATTAAGTCATTAGCCCGAAATAAATCATCTGTAAATTCATCACCTGGATTATTTAAAACATCAATCAGACTTGCTATTCTTGAATTACCAGGGACATCAGCTAAGTATTGGTTACGAGCTTCAGCAGTAGTCTGCTCATATGCTGGCTGATCAACTATAGCTATATCTAACAGGTTACTTATTTGTGTAACTGTTCTAATATGCTGCTGATTGTCATAATTGTCACCGGCCGATCCAACAATAAAGCCAAATGACATTTTATTAATCAAGCCATTCCTAATAAGCTCATAAACATCTTTGTGAGCTTGTACAATAGGGTTTAATGCAACTGTGAAATGTAAACCATCTGGCCTATTATCAAGTTTCAGGCTTTGATTGCGGGTTCGCGCCAGGATTAAAAAACCATGGTCATGGTTATAGTATCTAAGCGGCACGTCAGTCAAATTAACCCCGTCAAGTGACTTTGAGCTTATTTGCTCTCTATAATTAATGCTGTTTTTTGTAAATAAAGTTGTCGGCTGATTATAAACAATGGCAACCCCTTCCAGGGTCATTCCTTCCGCGTTGTCTATTGCCCTCAGTTCTTGGGTATTGATCCCATATCGTTTCATATTTCGTCTCCTTTCTCCCTGCTGCTATTCTAGCTGCATGCCCTTCCGGCCTAGGATTTTACTATTATCTATGTCAAATTCAATCCGTCCGCATTACACAATATGAGATGATTGAATACTTGACCTATGAAAAGTAATTTATTAATCTATGTAAGCTAATTAAAATCCCAAGCGCTTGGTAATTTGGATGATTCACAGGATGTTTAATTTAATTTATCCAGGTTTCTCTTAAGTACTTTCAATAACTTTTTTCTCATATTAGATATTTCTCCCTCTTTTAACCTCATGTCCTATATCGCTCCATTCTTTCTGGTTTCCTTTTAAACTTGCAGCCTTAATCCGCTGTACGGCCTTGTCAAAGTGGAGCGGTATGTTTATGTCACTTTCACCATCCCTGTTCTTGTCTACGTAAAGCCGATAATTAGCATTTTTATACCGTGAATAATCGTCTTGTTGTTCATCCCTGGTAAGTGGGATTAATTTTAAGAGCAAATCACATTCATTTTTAATTCGTTTAGCGCCTTGTAAACTGCCATCAGGATTAAGCTGTGCCAGAACTATAATTGGTATTTTCAACTCCTGCGCCAATATTTTTTGGCTCTTGACGATCTGCTCCAATACCTGCCACTCCTGTAATTTGGGATCGAATTTCTCCATACGTCCCACATAGTCAATTATTATTATGTCGATTTTCTTTTGTATCTTGGCTTTCCGGGCTTCAATAACACATCTGGCAGGGGTTAGCTCCGGGCAATACTTGTGAATAAATCCTGATCCCTTTATAGCCTTAAGTGCTTTATTAAATCGGCCACGGTCGTTACCGTCTCCGCCGTTCAAATTACCTTGTCGCATGTTATAAAACGATATCCCAGAGATATTAGCTGCTAACCTCTGATATATAATTTCTTTGGACATTTCAGTGTTTATATAGAGCAATGAGTTTTGCTGGTTTACCGCAATACTATTAGCGGTTTGAAGAGAAAAAGCAGTCTTCCCGTGACCTGTCTGTGCTCCTAAAACAATAAGATCACCAGGTTTATATCCCAGTGTATATTTGTCCAGCTTATCAAACCCGGTAGATAATCCCTCAAGGATAGTTTCGCCAGTAGCCTGCATCAGCTCAAATCGTGCTTCCTTCTCGTCCATTAACTTCTTTAGGGTATCAGCTATTTGCGGACCATCCTCGAAATCGTCCTTACTATGACCAGCCGAGATACTAGATAAATCCCCAATCATCATCCCTAATAATTCGTCAATGTCAGTGGCTTGGTCATCAGCCATAGCGTTGTATTTGTTAAGGGTTGAATATAATTTTCTGGCCTTGGCCTTATCTATAACCCGGTTAATCCAGTATTGGACTGTGTTATCGTCTATAAATTCCTCAATAACCTGCTGCACTTGCTCAAGCTTTTTGTTATCGTTTATAAATCCATATTTATCGGCTTCTTTTAGGAATATGGCATAACTTAGTTGTTTCCCGTCAGCATATATACTGGCTGCTAGGCCAAAAATATCTCGGTTCAAAGGGTCCCCAAAATCCTCCATATCCAGTTGGCTTATAGCTTCAATGC
Source organism: Syntrophomonas sp. (assembly GCA_039679805.1). Lineage (GTDB taxonomy): Bacteria > Bacillota > Syntrophomonadia > Syntrophomonadales > Syntrophomonadaceae > JBDKUD01. The sequence continues at coordinate 22,826 of JBDKUD010000132.1, forward strand.
AAGCCTGTTCTGAGTTCATCATGGCTGAGAGAACTCGGGCCTCACTTAAACTGTCAATGTACTGCTGCATAGTGTATTCCCCCTAGACTATTTTGGCTCCAGCACCGCTCTCACTCTCATAGGCTTTGGTTTTGGGACTTGCTCTTTGCCCCGCCTGTAAACCCTTAAGGGCTTCACTTACGGTCGTATTCCTGAGTATTCCAGCAAAATAATTCTCTCTTTTGTCATGTAGTTCAGGTTTTTTAACTACCCTCATACAAGCATACTGGACTATTGCTGGGTCGTATTTATTCATGTCCTCATAAATACCGTATATAACGCTCTCGGAGATAGTTCCACTTCTTCTCGTTGTACGAAGTATCTCAAAGTAGCGATTAATTATTTCTAACTGTTCAGAAGAGTAGCGTAACCGGAATTCTTTAATTCCGAGAGAATAGTTTATTCTTTTCTTTTCTTTACTTTTCTTTACTTTACTTTGTGGGGTTTCTTCCTTAGTTTCTGATGTAGTTTCTGCGTCAGAAATTTCTTCCTTGTCCTGATGGTATCTATCTCGCATTCGTTGTCGTTTCTCTAGTACTACACCAGCCCTTTTCTTGATACCATTACTAGTCAAAATACCTTTTTGCTCGTATAATTCTTTGTCAAAACACTCCCACTTTAATGCAGTATTTAAAATCTGAATAAATCTTTCCGGGGTTACTGCTACTTTTCTGGAGAGTATCTGAATCATTTCTTCCTTAGTTTCTGCGTCAGAAATTACTAATTCAAAGTTAGGCTCCTGGTAAATTTGTTCTAGCATAATAAAGTAAAAGGCGTATCCATCATTGCCATATATAGCCCTTAATGCTTCAATTTTTTTATCACTACTAGCATTTGCATCGTGAGGGAAATAGTCCATACCCTCTTTTATCGGCCGCGCCATTATCTAATTACTCTTCCTTTGTCTCTCCGGTCTTTACAAAGTGAACAAAGGCCCAGAGATATTAGCAGTTCATCAAGATGGCCGCGACGAATAATTAAAGACATCATGGTATCAGTAACTAGGTGCTGAACATAAGCATAATTTAGTGAATCATTGCAGCGGTTACCGTGCCGATCGAGAGCATAACGAAAAATTAGATCATAGGTTATTTTTTGTTTTGCCATCAAAGTCACTCTCCTTGGTTATTGATCAATATAATCATTCCACGTTCAATTATTCCTTAACTATTAGATACATGCTCAAGCTGTGCATCAATCCAGTTTTCTAAGGATTTTACTGGTATTAACCACCGTTTACCTAAATGGATCCCCGGAAGTTCATTTTTATATAGCATTTGTCGAACAACACCAGGTGCGACACCTAATAAATCAGCTGCCTTCTCAGGACTAATGGTCAAAGGATTCTTTGTTATCTGTTTTGCCATTGTGCTCATTACCTCCTATAATTGAAATTAACTTACAATTAAAGTATAATATGATTACTTACGTTATAACAAAATATTTAGGTGCATTATCGTAAGATAGCGTAAGATTTTAAGAAAGGGTTTAAAAGAATGAAGAAAGATTCTTTATTCATTAACGGAGATCATTTACCAGCTAAAGTAATCGATCCATACATATACCAATTTACAGAAGATGAGCAAAACTTCTTCGAATTATTTGATGTTGCTGAATGGAGACGTAATTTTTATAGATATGGAATAAAATCTAAGGCAGTTATTGCCGATTTAAATCGACCATTCCTAGATATGAAAAAAAGTAATTATAAAGGAATAGCACTTGAATTTTCTAGATTAAATAGCATGAAAAAAATAAATGATTTCGCTGAAAAATATGGCCTTTTAGGAATAACGGAAAATGACGACATAATTGTACCTAATAATGTCCGTTTTTATGAGAATGAATCTATTAAATGGGGGGAATGTTGGTATGAGCCTTTGAGCATTTGGAAGATACACATATCAAGGGTTCAACAATTAATTCATGTCTATAATAAGCTACGAAAAGGAACTGAAATTAAACTAGAATATTCTAATTTAGGTGATAATCTCTTAGTGACGCTTCCCGGGGTCATATCTTTATTTACTCCCATATCCACAGAAGAAGAACCCCAAGCTGCAGCACTATTAATTCATGGAATTACCCAGAGTTTGGAGGCTGGAATAGATATTAGTTTTAGTTCAATAATGCCTGTTAAAAATTCTGCAATTGGGTATAGAGCCATAGAAAGAAAACAAACAAAATATTTATTAGCTGCAATTTATTATGATCTTTGGCAAATGGTCAGTGACGAGGAACCAGTTTATTACTGTCAAAATCCTGATTGTGGACTTCCAATTAATAAAAGCGGCCGTAACAAATACTGTAACGATGCATGTAAAACAGCTGCATACGAAAAGAGGCGTGAAACTTGTCATAGGCTATGGGGAGAAGGTAAATCTATAGATGAAATAGTATGTATTTTAAAGGATAGTAAAGAGTCAACAATCCGAAATTGGATCACAGAATGGAAGCATTGAGATGTTGCAACCGTGTTGCAATACGGGTAAAAAACTATAAATATTAAAATAAAATAATGCCGATTTTACTGTATTTATGATAAATAATAATAACTTATGATAGTATTCCATTAAACTCCAAAACCGAGGGTCGCAGGTTCGAGCCCTGTCTCCCCTGCCATTAAGATTTTAAAATCTCGCATTTTATGGCGAGATTTATGTTTTTCTGAAAAAAGGATAGTATCCAGAAAATAACTGAGCCGCCCCTAAGGACGACTCAACTGAGATAATCTCGTTACCAAGCAGTAAAGCTAGTCAATTTCTGATTGATTAAAAGTACTGGTACTACTCAAATACTGTACGCGACTATTCAAGTACGAAAGATGGCTGTCAATCTCGCTAGCCATGGCCTCATATTTTTGTTTGGCAGATGTGTCTTCTGTCGACGAAGCCGCCATTAAATAAGTTCCCTTGGCAGATTGAGCAGATGCTACAGCTTTTTGCAAGTCACTATGAACTGTCAATTACCACACCTCACTTTACATTATTTCAATTATTATTATGATTAAAAGCTTATATTATTATGTGCAAAAATTAAATTTGATAACAAAAAACGCCGGAGTTGTTTTTCTCCGGCGCTTTTAATGCAATTATCTATAAACGGTAACCCGTACTGTTTTCATTCCCCAGCTATTTGCTTCCCATTTACTATCGAAAAAAAGATCAATTCTGTTGCCTTTGATGGCTCCGCCCTGGTCGGCGGCGATAGCTTCACCATAACCTTCGATATATAATTTTGTACCCATGGGAATGACGTTTGGATCAACGGCAACAATACCTCTTGCCAATGGAAGACCAATATATGAAGGTTGTCCGGCATATGGATAGTTCTCTTCGGGAGCGTCGGTATAACCAGTCGCTACCATAGATAGTGTCCTGGCTGCTCCTCTGGAAACGGTATTGTCAGATCTTTCAATCGTTCGGGATGCTTGTGCAACTTGCTGTGGTTCTTCTTTAACCGCACTGTCCGTTTGGTTAAAGATAGATGAAGCATTAGTATTTTGCTTTGTAATAGAAGATTCTTGATTTGTAACCATAGTCACTGGTAGTGATGATTTTTGAACCAAGGCAATCTTATTTTCCCTGGTCGGGCTATTTACTTTTTGATCGCCAGTTTGGGCTATACTGGATTGCAGCGAAAACAGACCTACAATAAAACATAAAGTAATCAACATTGATATGACTATATTTTTCCTTTCTCGCACAGAATGCCCCCTTTTTCATTATTTATTAACCATTCTAAATTAAAATCATATTTTTACTGATACAATACAGCAAATCCATTTAATAACTAATGTAGGTACAGTCTACCGTATTATTGAGAATGGTTCAAAGTCAGCATAACGGGTCTGACTGGGACACCATAATGTGAGCAAGAAACGGTTTTAGGATCTTTACTTATTCAAAGATATCTTGTCCTATACTCCGCGAAGGGATTTTACTCCAAGGCAAAATATGCCTTCACTATTACATTAATTAAACGATTTTCTAAAATATCTGGGGATCCTAACTATTGTCATCTTCTTTCAGGTAGCAAGAGACCTCCTTTTTGGTACCATAACTTAAATTAGATTGATATTAAATAAAATTCTTCTACATCTAATCTATTAACTAACATCTTATTGGTGTCAAAAAGAAGAGAAATATTAATATATTAAAAGCGGAAATAAATGAAGCTGTTTTGCTGGGTAGGAGCAAAAATTACTAATGCCGCAATTAATGCTGTATATACTAATGCTCGTAGAGGAGCGGGAACCCGTCTTTCCCACATGGTATATATAGGCGTATAGTTCTTCCTTAACCAGTATTCAACCACATGTAAAGAGTATAAGGCTAAAATCACCAGCACATATTGATACAAACTAACATCGAAAAATAACGGATTAGTGGTCAACATACTGGCAACCATATGGTAGGCAAGTCCCAGGTTGTCAGCACGGAAAAAGACCCAGCCGATATTAGCCAGGTTAAACATTACTAATACCGTTAATACTTTGTAAAACCAATAGGAGGTTATCTTTTCCCAATTGTAATGGTTTAAAAATTTAGTATAAAGATTATGTAGAATTAAGAGCAGACCATGATAAATTCCCCATACCACAAATGTCCAGGCAGCTCCATGCCATAACCCGGAGATGGCCATGGCAATAAATAGGTGCAAATATTTACGGTACTCACCTCGGCGAGAACCTCCCAAAGGTATATAAATGTAATCTCTAATCCAGGTCGAAAGTGTGATGTGCCATCTTCTCCAAAATTCGGACGGATTACCGCTTAAATAAGGAGTTTTAAAATTCAAATCCAGTTTAATACCAAAGAGATATGCAATTCCCACTGCCATTTCACTATAGGCAGAAAAATCATAGTATATCTGAAAAGTAAATAAGAGAGCCCCAATCCATGCCTGGCTGCCAGTTAGTGCAGTCCCCTGATCAAAAAAGCGATTGGCATATATAGCAATGTAATCTGCCAGAAATATTTTTTTAATAAGTCCCATAGCTAAAAAGGCCAACCCCAATTTAAATTGGCTGGAATTAAAAGTAATCTTTGCGATCCTTTCAATTTGCGGGATAAGGTCCTTTCCTCTCATTATCGGTCCAGCGACCCGGTGCGGGAAGAAAGACATGAAGACCCAGAAGGAAAGCAAATTTGGAGCTGGTTCGGTTTTGCCTTTATAGATATCAACCAAATAGGCAATAAATTGAAAAGTATAAAATGAAATTCCAATAGGCATTACCAGATTGGTGATATAAGGAGTATGGCTTATAATCTGTGCTGATATAAGCTTCTCTAAATTAGATAGTAGGAAAATAGAATATTTGAAGAAAACTAGATTGGCCACATTTATTACTATTCCGATGATTAAATAAAGCTTTTTCCCGGATCCGTGTAATCCCCGAGATAAAAGATAGGTAGCAGTTGTTATTATTATAAAAAGGAACAGCAACCCTGCTCCGCCTACCATATAAAATAGAATATCGGCCAAAGCTATAATATATATACGATATTTGGGCAAACAATAGTAAAGACCCAGTGTACATAATAAAAAAAGAATAAATTCCGGTGTATGAAAAAGCATTGTTTATTACTCCCTGTTAAAGCTATTCCACAGGATTTTTGCTAATTGCCGGTAACCATCGGAGGTTAGGTGAATGTGGTCGGTAAAATATTGGGGATCAATTCTTCCCTGGCAGTTCAG
>JBDKUD010000017.1:0-2757 GCA_039679805.1 Syntrophomonas sp.
AGACTAGCTTTTCCAATACTTCCGATCCAGACTACGGTACTGCAGGGCTTCGCCTAGATGCTGCAATTGAATATTTTCGGAAGCTTCCATGTCGGCAATTGTACGGGCGATTTTAAGAATCCGATCATAAGCCCGGGCGCTCATTTTCAGCTTGTCAAATGCATTCTTTAAAAGCGTTTCAGACTCTTCATCCAGCTGGCAGTGCTTTCTTACATCAGCAGGTCGCATTTGCGAATTAAGGCTTATCTTATAGCGCGCAAATCGCTTCTTCTGAATCTCCCTGGCTACTATCACTTTTTCCCGCATAGCTGCCGAACTCTCACCAATTCCCCGATTTCTTAATTGTTCATAATTAACCCTTGGCACTTCCACATGCAGGTCCATCCGATCCAGGAGCGGTCCACTGATTCGTCCCAGGTATTTTTGAATCTGCAGTGGGGTACAAGTGCATTCCAGGTCAGAACCATAAAATCCACAGAGGCATGGATTCATTGAAGCAATCAAAGAGAAATCTGCTGGGTATGTATGCGTGGCCTGGGCGCGGGCAACTGTAACTACTTTGTCTTCCAGAGGCTGACGCAGGGCTTCCAGCACATCGCGGCTGAATTCGGGGAATTCATCCAGAAACAATACACCGTTCTGAGCCAGAGAAATTTCTCCCGGACGGGGGATTCGGCCACCGCCGATTATGCTGGCAGCCGAGGCATTTTTATGGGGGGCCCGAAAAGGGCGGGTGTCAATTAACGGGTGTTCGGCATCCAGTAAACCAGCCACCGAGTATATGCGGGTGGTTTCCAGTACTTCTTCACGAGTCATTTCCGGCATAATACTAGGCATACGTCGAGCCAACATGGTTTTACCACCCCCCGGTGGTCCTATGAGCAATATATTATGTGATCCAGCCGCCGCAACCTGCATGCCCCTTTTGGCTGTCGCCTGTCCTTTCACATCGGCAAAATCAGGTTGATTTTCCGCTAGCCCTTCCTGCTGAAAACTGCTAGCGTTTACGGCTGGTAAATTAGACATTCCTTCTAAGAAGCTGCATACTTCGATCAGGTTATTAGCGGTAAGCGAATAAATTTCGCTAACCAGACCAGCTTCCGGGCTATTCCCGGGTGGAATAACGAAAAGGCTGTCAGGATCTGACTTGAGCAGTTCCAGGGTCATAGGGAGAACTCCTGGTATCTGGCGGAGGCTGCCATCCAGGGAGAGTTCACCGGCAAAGTATCGTTGCTGGTTATTAGTAATTAACATTTGTTCGGAGGCTATAAGGATACCCAGAGCAATGGCCAGATCAAAATGACTGCCTTCTTTTTTCAGATCAGCCGGGGCAAGATTAACGATAATTTTGCGGTTGGGAAAATCAAAGCCGGAATTTTTAATGGCAGATTTTACTCTTTCGCGGGCTTCCTTTAACGCGGCCTGGGCCAGTCCCACCAGTTCAAAACCGGGAAGCCCATTGCGAATATCAACTTCCACTTTTACCGGCTGAGCGTCTATACCATTAATAACCAGGGTGTTAACAGTGGCCAGCATAATTATAGCCTCCAAATTGGTATATAATACTAATATTCGCTAGCAATGTCTAATTTCCTCCATCACTGTTATAAATTAGCATAAGGCTAAATTAAAAACATCCGCTCCTTTTAATTCATATTCCATTTTTATATCAAAGTTTATATGCCCTCAAGGAGAAAGAGTAAAGCGCTTGCTTTGTTCGTTTAAATTATTTACCTAGTTGTATGGCAGCTTAACACGGGAACCGAGAAGTATGTCAACATCAGATCATTCCACGTTTCCAGCAAGAACATCAAAAAGGTTTCTTCAGAATTTACTGGTGACAAGGCTGTCATGACTCTTGAGTTCGACAAGGATGTTAATACCGCCGATCTGAACATCTCGTGGCCGCATTTCGTTATGAGAAGCAACTGGACGATCAATTTGAAATAGATTGTTATATAATAGAGGCTGTGTTCGAAACCGAAGTTTCGGCACAGCCTATTATTTTGATATACAGTTATGGCATATTACAACAAGTATACCCGCCCGCAACGGAGTCTAAATCATCGTTGCTTAATTCTGTCACGGCTTCCTTAATTTCATCTGGTGTGTAATCGAATCCTGCATCCTTGACTAAACCAATACGTGGGGTGTCTCATGTACGGGTGGAATCTATTTATGTCACCGTTTCGTGGGGCAGGATGAGTACAAATGCGAAAGGCCTGAACCGGGAAGAAGATTGACAATTATATTTTGCCCGGGGAATATAACCCCGAGCTTTTTATGGCCGATTTTACCCTTTAGCGGGTCTCTTTGACGGCAACTGAGGGAAGCCTACCAGTTCAAGGGTAGGGATAAAAGCCGTAAATTGATTATTTAATAAAAAGTGCTATTAAGACGCCATTTTACGGGATTAAAAACATTTATTCTTTGGATGTGTCATATTCGATTATCATGATTGCACAAATATCTACTACTTGATTTAACAATGTTTCCATAATTATGTTATTATTTTGCGGAATGTCAATAGCGTCTAAATTTTGTTTTACGAGCATTTCACCGACTTCAACTAATTCCTGAATATTCATGAGTTCACCTCCTTATAAAGCTACTTCTAAACTTAGAAGTAAAATCCGGCAAACTATTTAAAAATATGGCGTACACTTTATACGGTTATAAATATTAATTAACCATATGGTATAGTTTTGCAACTTGGAAGGAATCATAGAATATGTAGAGTTATTATTAAACCCGGAA
>JBDKUD010000214.1:0-22032 GCA_039679805.1 Syntrophomonas sp.
CTGGCAAGCAATTTCAAAGGTTTTGAAAGATGTTAGTATCTTCATTGTACCTCTTATACTAGCGGTAAAGTTCCTCCCAAATGGGGCAATTGTAATAATTATTTTATCTTTGATATTAACGATCTGCTACTTCTTTTATATTAGTAAGAATAAATTAAAAAGAAATTAAATCTGGGTTCATAAACACAAATAAAGAAAAAAATTTGTACTGCCGCTCTTGCGGCGAGATGGAGGTAATTATGGAAGAACAAATATATGTGATAATAAACAAAATTATCGGAATCCCCTTGGATAAAATAACAAAAGAACTTTCACCAGACAATGTAGAAGTTTGGGATTCCCTGTTACATATGGAATTATTAGTTTCATTGGAAGAGGAGTTTGGAATTGAATTTAGTGATGAACAGATTGCCAAGTCAATGAGTGTTGGAGAAATTATCGATATTATTGTCGATTTGATGAATCTGAATAAGTAGAGGTCTTTAAATGACAAACTTGGAATCACTATGTGTAAACATAATAAAAAACAACAAACTTCAAGCATCGTTTCTTAGGAAATCAATTGATTTTTTAGAGATTAGGGAAATTGAATCTTTGGAAAAATACTTGAGTTTTTTAATTCATAATGATAATAGCATTGAATATCTTGCCAGTTGCTATAACTTAATTGTAAAAGACACTTTACGCGAACAAATATTTTTTAGAAAGAATAATAAATATAGATATACTACCTTTAATGAAGTATCTGATTCAGTGTATTTTAATCCTCAATACATGGAAATGTATATGTATGGATTAGCTTTAACAAGTTTTTTATGGCCCAATCACATTATGATTAACCGTTGGTTTTTGCAGAAGCTTCCCAAAGGGAAAACTGGACAATATTTAGAAATCGGTCCTGGACATGGATATAACTTCATGAATGCTATGAAAAGCACTTCTTTTAACCAGTTCAATGGTATTGATATTAGTCCCAAAAGCGTTCAATTAACTAGATCCATACTGGAAGATCAATTAATTGGACAATCTCAAAAGTATAAAATAATTCAAGGCGATTTTCTCAACTTAGAGGAGAAATACAAATATGATGCTATTGTAATGGGAGAGGTACTTGAACATGTGGAAAAGCCCGAGTATTTTCTTACAAAAATAAACCGATTAGCAAATAAGGAAGCGTTTATTTATATTAGTACCGCAATTAATTCACCAGCTGTTGATCATATTTATTTATTTGAATCTGTTGATTCAGTAAGGGAAATGGTTCAGGCGTGCGGGTTTTTTATTATTGATCAACTTACTTTGCCTTATCCTGGATTAAGTCTTGAACAGTGTCAAGATCAAAAATTAACTATTAATATTGCCTTAGTACTTCAGAAACATGGAGAAAACTATGAATAAATATGGACTTATTTTTCACCATTTGGGACTGGCAACACAACGATTCAAGGATGCTCAGATATTTTTGATGGGAATGGGCTATAAAATTAACCAAGTTGTTTATGATCCTCTTCAGAAAGTCAATTTGTGTTTATGTGAAAACGAAAATATGCCTACAATAGAAATTATTTTTTCTTTTGAGGAAACCAGTCCGATACATAATATAATTTCCACAAAAAAAGAAATGATCTATCACACTTGTTATGAAACAGATGATTTAAATACAAGTATATCGCTGATTAAATCAGATAAAAACAGGATAATAACTGTTTCAGGCCCAACTAAAGCGATTCTTTTTGATAATAGATTGGTAAGCTTCCATTATATAAAAGGATTTGGATTAATCGAGATACTACAAAGGGAGGTTTCTAATTAATGAACCTAGCGGACATTCGAGAAGAATTACGTCAATTTGATGAACAAAATATTTCATTTGGACAATCGGCTAATATATATTTTTTACGTAATTATACCCTCGAGATGATTGAGCCTTTTATTAAATGGCGTTTATATAAAGAGAAAATAAACCCGCGGGTTCAATTCGGTGATTATGATGTTATCCAGCAAGAAATACTTGATATCAATTCTTGCTTACACTCTTCTCAGCCTGATCTAATTGTCCTATCTTTGATAGTGGATAATCTTGTTCCAGATTATCCATCCACAAAAATAATTCCAGCAGAAATTATCCATCAATTAGAATCATTATTCTTAATGTTGAAAGAGCATACTTCTACTCTGATTGCAGTTAATACGTTTATTCCACCATTTTACCAGGAGTACGGCTTAGCCCAACCGGAAAATGCGGTTAGATTAGATTATTTAGTAGAAGAATTAAATCAATTTATACGCCAATACGTTGCGAATCATAGTTCACAGTTTATTCTTCTAGACTTGAATAGATATGTTAGGATTCTTGGTGAAGAACAAAGCATTGACTACCGATATTGGTATTTATCCCGGGCACCATTTAAAAGTGCTTTTTTAGATATGTATGCTATGGACTTAATTAACATTATTAGGGCACTCAAAGGAAGGACCAAAAAATGCGTAATACTTGATTGTGACAATACTTTATGGGGAGGTATTATTGGAGAAGATGGCCTTGCTAAAATAAAACTACACAATTATGAATATCCTGGCAAAGCTTATTATGATTTTCAGAAAAATATAATTACCTTGTACGAACGAGGAGTCCTAATCGCTTTATGCAGCAAAAATAATGAGGAAGATGTATGGGAAGTTCTAAATCAACATCCCTATTCTCTAATAAAAAGGTCGCATCTTGCTGCGTGGAGAGTTAATTGGGAAGACAAGGTTACCAATATTAAATCGATAGTTGAAGAGCTCAATATAGGTATGGATAGCATTGTTTTTGTCGATGATAGTGAAGTTGAATGTGACATGATAAAACAATATTTGCCTGAGATACAAGTGATGTTAGTACCTAAGCACTTATATACTTATCCCCCACTTCTTCTCAGAGAAGGTCTATTCGATACACTTTCTATAAGCTCTGAAGATAGACTGAGAACCGAAATGTATCAGGCAGAAATCAAGCGAAAAGATGAAATAAATAACTTTGAGAGTTTAGATGAATATTTGGCTTCTCTTCATTTAACAGCATTTATTCATCCTATTAGAGAAGAAGAAATTGCACGGGTAGCACAAATGACTCAAAAAACGAATCAATTTAATTTGACTACACACCGCTATTCGGAAACCGATATTAAAAAATTAGTTCAGAATCCCAATGCGGATATTTTTACTTTGACTGTAGCAGACAAATTTGGTGATTATGGCCTAACCGGAGTGTTTATTGGAATGGGCAGTGATAATATTTATCAGATTGATTCCTTACTTTTAAGCTGCCGTATTTTAGGACGTAAATTGGAATACGCTTTTGTGAACCACTGTCTATCAAATATAAAAGAAAACCGAAATATACAATTTGTTCAAGCTGAATATATCCCTACTATAAAAAATAAACAGGTTTCGAACTTTTGGGATCAAATTGGTTTTTCAGTAGTAAAAGAATCTGAACAAAAAAAACAATATCATTTATATGCTTTTAAACCTCGGATGATAGATTTTATATCTATCAAGGATTAATAGCCTTTTTAATGCGGAGATAATGAATGTGTTAAGTAAAATTAAGTATTTATGGAAAAAATTAATTTTAAAACACCAAAGATTGACATCAAAATTTCTATCCAGGCTATATTCTGAATATGATTCCGAAGAATTTAAAAAAGGCCTTGAATCTATAGGAATAGAACCTGGTGATTCGGTTTTTGTTATGTTATCAGTTGATAAAGTATTACTAAGTACTGGGCATAGAATACCAGTAAATGTATTGTTAAATGATCTTATCGAATATCTTACAGATGAAGGTACTTTGATGGTATTGGGTTTTTCGGTGAACCGTGCGAATATAATAAATGGAGAGAAAATATTCGATCTAAAGAAGACTGCAACCCAGAGTGGAATATTAGCTGAAATATTAAGGCGCAAAAAAGGAACTAGTCGGAGTATTCATCCATTTCTTAGTGCCATAGCTTACGGAAAAAATGCTGATAAATATTGTAATTCGCATCAGGAGTCTCCCTATCCATTCGATAAAACATCTCCATATTACAGAATAATGGAGAACGGAGGCAAGTATCTGGGTATCGGGGTTGGTTTTGAAGCATTTACCCCTTGCCATATGATTGATGATTATTATAAGCAGGACTTCAAACATAACATTTATTATGACGCTCCACAATTGTTCACGATAATAGACTATAGTGGAAATTATAAACAAGTGGAGTGTTTCGTGAGAAATGAAAATACATACCCCAGTTTATATGATCCACATTACTATTTTAAGCTACTAGATGTTCCCCATGTTAATCTGACCTTGCCAAATAGTGGTATTAGTTTGTTTTCATTTGAAATGAAGACTTTTTTTAAAGCAGCAATCAATCTATATGATCGAAAAAAAATTACTGTTTGGGATACCCATTCGCCTAGTTTTTTAGTTAAGCGAATTTTCTATAATCTTGCTAAATGGATTATTAATATAACTGGTAAACAATTGGGGATTATGTAAACATGGATTTTGAGATAACCTGTCCAGATACATATTTAAATGAACGCCAATACATTATTAAAATAATAATGTCTGACTTTATGGGTTTAACATACAATATAAAATTTGAAAGAAGAGAAACGGTATCAATTAAGCTGAGATCAAGTGACAAAGAATTAGTGATTGAAGATATACTTTTTCTTACTCCTCAATATCAATGGCTTAAGCCTACATCTTTACCTAAACAACCATTAGAAGTCTGGAATATCAATGAGATTAATACTGACAATAATTTAAAAGTTATTGAAAGCAGTATTCCTATTATTTATGGAAGAAAAATAATAAAAAATGAAGCTTTAACCCAGAATATGGGGTATTTAACTATTGATGAGCAGAACATCCATCTAGGGATGGATGTTTTTGGTTCGGCCTTCTTCATGCTTACTCGTTATGAAGAATACGTAAAAGTAGACCGTGATCAACATGGTCGTTTTCCATCCAGAGCTTCGCTAGCTTATCAAGAAGGTTTTTTAGAGCGACCAATAATTAATGAATATGTAGAAATACTTTGGTGGTGTATGAAACGTCTTTGGCCTGAGCTGAAACGGAAAAAACATTATTTTCAGATAATAGCGGGCCATGATGTAGATGTACCTTTTGTCCAGGCATTCAAAGGTATTTCACAATTAATCCGCAACTGTGGAGGAGATATACTAATACGAAAATCTCCAAGTATAACAATAAAAAGGATTAAGTCTTGGAAGTCAATTAAGAAAGGTGATTATAAAAAGGACCTCAATTATACATTTGACCTTATCATGGATGTCAGCGAATTGAACAATTTAAGGAGTGCTTTTTACTTTAAAACTGGTTGTACAAATCCAGATTACGATGATGACTACTCAATTGAACACCCTTACATTCGGCAGTTATTAAGAGATATTCATAATAGGGGACACGAAATCGGGCTACATCCAAGCTATGAGACATTTAACAACCCTAAACAGACCAAGATAGAATTTAAAAAACTACTACAGGTTTGTGAAGAAGAAGGAATTGAACAGAATAGCTGGGGGGGGAGGCAGCACTACTTACGATGGCAGGTTCCGGTAACTTGGAGAAACTGGGCAGAAGCTGGACTCAATTATGACAGTACATTGTTATATGCAGACCAGGCTGGATTCCGCTGCGGGGTTTGTTATGAATTTCAAGTTTATGATCTAGAACAGGGCAAGACTTTAAGTATTAATGAACGCCCTCTCATTATTATGGATACCAGTTTATTAAGTGAACAATACATGGATTTACAACCAACGCAAGCGTTGCAGTGCATGATCAAATTTAAAAACCGTTGTCAGCAGTTTGGGGGCGATTTTACAGTGGTATGGCATAATAATTCGTTTATTGAAAAGCACAGTCTGGGTTTATTTAAAGAAATAGTATTACAAAAATAGATTATTAATTATTCTTGTGACCAGTAAATTATCTTATATAGCAAAATAGATGGAGTAATAATGATAAAACAAAAAGTTAGTTTTATGATTACTTTGCTAATGCCCTTATGTTTAATGAGTTGTGGTTTTACCAATATGGTTTTTTATTATTTTGGTCTTCAGGCTTATGATGATCTTCGGAGATTGCTGTTAATCGGTATTTTAAGTATTTTATTTGGCTTTTCTTTATTAAAATTGTTGATCTTATATCGGGATCATCCAAAAGAAAGAAAGAAAATATTTTTACTTTTGTTAATACCTGCGATGTGGATTATTGTCTACATTGTTGCTATACATAGATTCGGGATTAGATATCAAATAATCTCAAACCTTAAAAGTTTTGGAATATATTGTATACCCGCATTTATTTATGCAATTAGTCTCGCAATCGAACGGACAGAAGAAACTTTTATTAAAGCCTATAAATGGTATGCTCTAATAATTACGCCATTAATGATATATTACGTTATGCGTATAATGGCGTGTACAAGTTTTGTATACAGATTGAATGAATTAGGTAAAAATCTAAACTATTTAACCCTTGGATATACAATAGTAACAATTCTAGTATTTTGTATATTGGATTTTTATTTGCATCCAGAAAGTAAGTGGTTACAGGCAATTATTATTTTACTTTGGATAGCCTGTATTTTTACCGGTGGAAAAGGACCGTTAATATGTATGCTAATATTCCTTATGGTTTTTATAGCATATTTATTTGTTCAAAAACAAAATAAAAGGATATTTTGGTTACTTAGTTTAATGTTGTCAATATTATTATTTTTTATATTCATCTACTCTCCACCTTCATCAGGGTTATATAGAGTAAATTATTTAATAAAGGATTTTCAGAATCATTCTTTTCAATCATCAAATATGGCTGAAGATGATAAAGAAATAGTTTTTAATCTTGCTCAAAATGCTTCACCGTCGAAAAGCATCAAAGAGATTCTGAGGGAAAATAATGAAAGTAGTGAAAATAATGATGAGCAAAAAGAAACTACCTTAAACGAAGATAACTTTGTTTATGTTAAATGGGATAGAATGTTTCTTTATAAAATGGCACTTTTTGAAGGGAATAATGCCCCATTAACAGGTTTAGGACCAATGGGCTATACCTTAAAATATGGGATGTATCCCCATAATATACTTTTAGAAATTGTTTCAGATTTTGGATATTTGATTGCTATTCCATTTGCATTAATTATATTATTTTTAATTTTTATTCTATATCAAAGAGGTAAAAATGATCGAATAGTTGCCTGCATGCTTCTGTATATATTTTCACTTATACCGGCAGCAATGGTTAGCGGTACAGTTTATTATTCTGAGGGACTTTTCTTTTTTCTTGGATATGCATTTGCATCTATAGATAAGAATTACATTAAAACATGGAAGATTAAAAGTGACAAAGAAAATGAATATGGAGGCTTTACATCTTGAAAGACTTAAAAAAACAGATTATTAGTTATCGCGAGCAAGTTTTTTTATGTGTTTTTGTATTGTTTGTCTACATAATCTTATTTGGCAATTTTAGAAAAGAAAGTATTGATGATCCATATGTATTATCCTGGATATATAATTATTTAAAATTTAAAATTACTATGTCAATTAACTTTGGAGTAGATGCGGGGCAGCCATGGAGCGGTATTTCTTTATTCGGAATGACGCAGGCTTATATTTATGGTCCAATTCTAAACACCTTTGGTTTTACTCCAAATACTGCATATTTTGTTTCAACAATATTAGTTATAATTGCCAGCATACTTTGGTTAAAAATATTTATTCATTTTGGAATAAATAAAAAAGTAGCTGTAACTGGTATCTGTTTGATGCTGTTACTGGAACCGTTTATATTTAGTTCTAATAGTGCTCGTTCAGAATCACTGACTTTCTTTCTTGCTACCCTATCGTTTTATTTATTTATCAATAAAATCTATATCATATCAGCAATATTGGCATTCGTTGCTTTTGAAACACATCCAATGGGAATGATAAGCGGTTTTTATATATTAGGTTATTCTATTGCATTCTGGAATAAGATTGAAGATAAAAAAAAGGTTTTGGGACTTCTAATCTTGGGGGGTATAGTAGGAATCAGTTATTATCTTGTACTTCATTGGAATTACTTAATTGCCTTGAATCAATTAATAACAAAAATGGTATGGGTTGATAATAGCTTCTTAGCATCTAACACTTTATTTAAATATTTTTTTATGCAACGATTTTACAGGCATATTCCGGAATTTGTCATTATCTTAATAAGCTTAGGTATAATTATTAGAAATAAAGAATATTCAAACAATATTCCTATAATGAAATTCATTTTGTGTGTTGTCATCGCCTCATTTATAATTGGTAGATCTCAGGAAACTTATATGATTTATTACTATCCTGTTTTGTTTTTATTATTACTTATAGCTGTTGAGTCAATAAATGCTCGAAAGATTTTAATAGTTTGCATTATATTACTAGTTATACCTCAATATTCTTATGTTTTTTATCTATACCATGATTATGATCTAAATAAGTTTACACAGCAAATTAAACAAGAGCTTCCAGATGATAAATTACCAGTTATGGGGAATCCGAATAGCTGGTATGCACTTCATGACCAAGATAGGCAATTTCGGGCTTACACTAGTAAGGTTGTTAATCTAGAATGGAAAGAATTTTATATTATACAAAATGAGGAATTCTTTAAATGGACAGGGCATACAAAGGCCTGGGATGAAATTAATACAATGTACCCATCGGAAATCATTTCATCTTTTGAAGTAAATGGAGAAAGAATTAATATTCGTCATTACTCTGAAAATATCAAATATTAAGAAGCAAAATCTTATTCTTGCTGTTTGGAAGTGGGACAAGATTATGTCCATAACTCAGTGCATATCGAAGCTGGCGAAAACCATATCGGGGAATTTAATGTAACTGAACATGTGCAAACTATCTGTCGAATTTGCGATAGGATTTAATACACAATGTTATTATACTATGGGCATTAAAGCTTCGAGGAATTAATTGGATATTCTTACAGATAGCCCGGGAATGAAATAGATACGAACAGCAAGAGTGAAAATAAGTTTAGATGGAAATATTTTGAAAGTAAAAGGTGGAGTGGTATGTACAATAATAAGCATCATATATCAGTAGTCATTCCCGTATATAATTGCTCAGGTTATATTAAAGAGCTGTATATTAGACTTGTTAATACATTAGAAACAATAGACAATAATTTTGAAATTATTTTTGTTAATGATGCGAGTCCCGAAAAGGACTGGGAATATATCAAAGAACTGGCCAAAAGTGATATACGCATAAAAGGAATTAATCTATCTAGAAACTTTGGCCAACATTATGCTATAACTGCTGGATTAGATTTTACAACAGGTGACTGGATAATTGTGATGGATGGTGATTTACAAGATCCACCAGAAGAAATCATTAAACTATATTCAAAAACGAAAGAAGGTTTCGATGTAGTTTTTGGACGAAGATATAACCGCCAGGATAATATCCCCAAAAAGTTTGTATCAAAATTATTCCACAGATTATTTGATTATTTAGCTGACAGGGATACCGATGAGACAATAGCTAATTTTAGTATATGTTCATGTGATGTAATAAGTAGTTACCGTTTACTCAGAGAACAGAGTAGATCTTATCCAGATTTTATTAGATGGATGGGTTATAAAACAGCATTCATAAATATTGAACATGGGAAAAGATTAATCGGCGATTCGAGTTATACGTTTAGAAAAAGGTTAAAATTGGCAACTTCAATCATAGTAGCCCATTCTAACAAACCGTTAAAACTATCCATTGGGTTTGGCTTTGTTATTTCTTTGATTTCATTAATCTATGGTTTATATTTAATCTTACGGTATCTTTTTATGGCACAACCCCCTCAAGGTTGGACGAGTGTTATGGTATCAGTCTATTTTATTGGGGGTTTATTATTTGCGAATCTCGGTATTATCGGGTTATATCTTGGAAAGGTTTTTGATGAAACTAAAAATAGACCTCTATATCTCTTGAAGGAGAAAATTAATATGTAAGCTTGATTATTCATTAGAAAACATATTTTTAAGAATCTAAGTTGTATTTAATGCTTTTGAAAAAACCGGGATTACTTATATCGAAGTTAAACAGGTAATTATAGGAAGTTTGTGCAATAAAAATATGTAAGATAATAGTAAACATAAGGATATTGCCTATATAATTATACACAATAGGAGATGTTTTTAGTGAAATCAGCAGTATACCATGAGTCATTACATTTGGATATGAACCAATTACTGCCTCCGGATGAAAAATGTCCATTTTGCTTTTCAAAAGATAGAAAACGAACAGTTTTGCTACAAAAAGACCCCGATGTTTATCTCCTAATTTGCAAAAATTGCTATGCCGCATCAGCGTCAAGAATACCTACTGAAGAGGCATTAGATCAATTTTATTCTAATTATTATGTTGGAGAAATGACAAACAAAATTACTTTCTATCTTCCCGAACGACTTGCGGTCCATATATATAAAAATTCGAAAAGTTTCATTGATAGGAAAAAGATCAGCATTCTGGATTTTGGTGGGGGTGATGGGGCAATTGCTGTTGAATTAGCAAAAAAACTAATTGCTAATAAATGTGAGCATGTCAAAATAACTTTGGTTGACTATAATTCACAAATTAAAAATATAAACGATTCAAGAATAAATATTAAGCATCACTCGAAATTAAATGAAATAAATAATCAGCAGTATGATATTATAATAGCCAGCGCAATAATTGAGCATTTACCGCAACCGATTAATGAATTGACAAGCCTTCTAAAATTAATTCGAAAAGGGGGAGTATTTTATGCTCGTACCCCATATATTTTTCCCATATTGACTTTATTTAATACTTTTAGACTTAACCTTGACTTCACATACCCGGGACATTTACATGATTTGGGACCTTTATTTTGGAACAATATTATAAATAATTTAAAATTATCAGAAGGATATCAAATAATTAGATCCGCACCATCAATGGTCGAAACTTCATTTAAAGAAAATTTCTTTCGAACATTGTGCGCTTACATTCTTAAAGCCCCCTGGTTTGTTTTTAGAAATAAATATAAGATTGTTGGTGGATGGGAAGTATTTATTAGAAGAACAACGTAAATATAGGTTATCGAAAAGGTAAGAGTAAAATGAATGAAATTATCTGCCAGAATATTAATACTCGCGTCTCAATAGCTGATAAGGTCACTCTTGGCAAGAATATTATTTTTGGATCTAATTGTATAAATATATGCATTGGATATGGTTGCTTTTTGGGCGATGATCTATATATTGATGTTCCTGAACTAAAAATTGGAGATTATTCAACAATACATAGAGGGGGAACAATCCATGGCTATAAGCAATGTAGTATAGGTCATAATTGCTGGATTGGGCAGTATACGATTATTGATTCCATAGGTGGAGTTCAAATAGCAAATAATGTTGGAATTGGGGCTTCGAGCCAATTGTGGTCTCATATAAAGTTTGGAGATACATTAGAAGGATGTAATTGGAATAAGTCAAAAAAATTAATTATTGAAGATGACGTATGGATTGTAGGTCATTGTATCGTTAGTCCTATTCGTGCAGAAAAAAAATCCATGTTACTAGTTGGTAGTGTAGCTACTAATGATATGTACGAAAATCATATATATGCCGGTTCTCCAGCCAAAGATATTACTGAATCAGTGGGAAATCAATTTGTAGATATACCATTTGAAACAAAAAAGCAAAGATTTTTCAATCTATATTCAGAGTTCATGAATTTGAACAAATTATATGAAACCAATTTTAGAGTATACTTGTCTAACAATTTAGATGAAGTAAAAAGCAGTGAAACAGAAACATTTTTCGATTTAAATAATAGAATGTATCTTCCTTCTCGTTCTAAAAATGAATATAAATTTATGAAGTATCTTTTATATGATAAAGCTAAATTTATACCCTATATTCGTAATCCGTAAATGTATAGCAAAACAAAGAAAGCATAAATATTGTTTATCCTCGAAATAATAATCTGTTGTTCTATAGAATAACAGTTGAGGTAATGTATGATTGGTATATCAAACAGGTTGGCATATATATTTTTTTTACAAGTATCAATACTATTGCTTAGCCTTACTGGTATATTAGCAAAAAAAGCTTCGGCAGTTGAATTCTTTTCCGCTGAATTTGTCATTTATTATGTTCTGGAAATACTTATTTTTTGCGTATACGCAATCATGTGGCAGCAAATCATTAAGAAATTCGAAATATCAATAGCTTATGCAAATAAGGGAACTTTAATTATTTGGACCTTTATCTGGGCAAGAATATTCTTTAAGGAAATAATAACAATAAATAATATTCTAGGGGCGTTATTGGCAATTTCCGGAATAGTTTTGGTATTTAGAGATGCTAAATAAATACGTTGGAATATTTATATTATCAGTCTTTATAGCATCCTGCGCACAAATAATATTAAAGCAAAGTGCTAATATGAAATATAGTAGCTATAAAGATGAGTATTTAAATTATAAAGTGATACTTGGTTATACACTAATGGGCATTTCCATATTAGGTGCCATTATTGCTTACGAAGGAATAGATTTAAAAAATGGTCCTATTATTGAAGCAGTTGGCTATGGGTTCATTTTATTACTAAGTTGGGCTTTTCTAAAAGAAAAGCCTACTCGGAATAAAGTATTAGGGATTATTTTAATTATAGCTGGGATTACTATTTCGACTTCGTAAATCTTTTAAAAAAATTAAGCAATCCGTAGTATTATCTAAATTTGGTGGAGGTAATCTTGAAGAGATGTCTAAGTTGTAATACCAAGTTTAATAACTCTTCATGGACTTGTCCAAAATGTCATATTAAGCCTAATATCCAAGAAGGATATTTATGCTTTTCACCTGATATTGAAAATGAGGGATTTCCTGAAGGTCTTTTTAAAGGATTATTTAATCATGAAGAAGGCAATTACTGGTTTTCATCTCGTAATAGTTTAATAGTTTGGGCTTTGCAGAAATACTTCCCGCGAGCAAAAACGCTTCTTGAGATAGGTTGTGGTACGGGTTACGTACTTTCTGGGATTAAAAAACAAAATCCTAATTTAACACTAAACGGTAGCGATATTTTTATAAAAGGGATTGATTTTGCATCAAAGCGGTTACACAATGTTGAGTTTTTCCAGATGGATGCTAGAAAAATACCTTTTTATAATGAATATGATGTAATTGGGGCTTTCGATATAATAGAACATATTTCTGAAGATGAGCTCGTATTATCTGAGATATTTAAAGCCTTGAATCAGGGTGGCGGATTGATAGTTACTGTTCCGCAACACCAGTTTTTATGGAGCTCCTACGATGAGTTTGCATGTCATGTAAGACGTTATTCTTCAAAGGAATTGATAAGTAAATTAGAACGAGCAGGATTCAAAGTCTTAAGAATGACTTCGTTTATTTCGTTTTTATTGCCGTTAATGTTTATTTCACGATTAAGAAACAAAAATCAAAAGGAAGAATTTGATCCATTTAAAGAACTTAAGATAAATCCTATATTAAATAAAGGCTTAGAAGGTGTTTTAACATTGGAACGATCTTTTATTAAAGCAGGAGTATCATTTCCCTTCGGGGGTTCATTACTTCTGGTTGGACGAAAGGTTTGATCGGGATGAATATTCCATTTAATAGGCCTTTGGTTACTGGAAGAGAAGGAAAATACCTGCAGGAAGTCATGGCAAATCAGAAGCTGTCTGGGGATGGCCCGTTTAATAATAAATGTGCCGCCTGGTTGGAAGAAAGGTTTGGGTGTAGCAAAGCTCTAATGACACCCTCTTGTACGCATGCACTCGAAATGGCTGCGATACTAGCAGAGATTAAACCAGGTGATGAAGTAATTATGCCATCCTATACTTTTGTATCCACAGCAAATGCCTTTGCTTTGCGAGGAGCCAAAATAGTCTTTATCGATATTAAACCGAATACTATGAATATGGATGAAACCCTGATTACAGTTGCTATAACTGAAAAGACCAAGGCAATTGTCCCCGTGCATTATGCCGGAGTAGCTTGTGAAATGGATAAGATTATGGAAATTTCGAAAAAGCATAATCTGCTGGTTATCGAGGATGCTGCTCAAGGCGTTATGAGCAAATATAAAAATAAATATCTAGGGACGATAGGTCATATGGGATGCTACAGCTTTCACGAGACCAAAAATTATACTTGTGGCGAAGGGGGCGCTTTAATCATTAATGATGAACGCTTTGCCGAAAGAGCTGAGATTATTAGGGAAAAAGGAACCAATCGCTCCAAATTCTTCCGGGGACAAATAAATAAGTATACATGGGTAGATATCGGTTCTTCGTATTTACCAAGTGAATTGAACGCCGCATATCTTTACGCCCAGCTTGAGATAGCAGATGAGGTAAATCGAGATCGTTTAAACACTTGGAACCGATATTATGATAAGTTGCGTTCGCTTTCAGAAAATGGATTTATTGACCTACCGCATATAATAGACTATTGTGAGCATAATGGACATATGTTTTTCATAAAAGCTAAAAATTTAGAAGAGAGAAGCAGGTTAATACAGCATTTGCAGGATAATGGTATAAACAGTGTTTTTCATTATATTCCTTTGCACAGTTCCGTTGCTGGAAAGTCATTTGGCTTGTTTTATGGTAGTGACAATTATACAACTAACGAAAGTGAACGTTTATTAAGGATGCCCATATATTACGGAATGAAGAAAGATGATGTAGATAAGGTATGTAATGCAGTTATCAATTTCTATAATTAATTATTAATATCAGTGGGTATCTAATAAAAGTAGCCTAATTTAGGAGAAGATTGGTGAATACTAAAGAAAAGCCTCATATTTAGAGGGCGTTTCAGATATTGTATAAAACTCCAAGAGATGTAGAATAAGAACATCCCTTGGAGTTTTTAATTCTGGAGAAGAGAAGCTTGACCCCCAAAAGATAATGCTAAAGCTATTTCCGACGTGAATTGTTATATATTTGTGTCAGCAATTTTAAAGATTTTAACCCTTCCAGCCCGTTACTAATAGGAACTGTTTTTCCAGAGATACAATCAATTACATTACGATAGTAAGCATTGTGACCGAACCCATAGACAGATGGAGGCTCCGTGTTAGCTCTATAAACTTCAGAATCGTAGTCTTGCTCATCAGCAAAATCCCATTTTTCAAGTATGTTCATCGAGGTGCCACTAACGCGAACAGTCCCATTTTCTCCGAGTATTGTAAAAGAACCTTCGAGATTTTTTGGATATGTAAGCATGGTCACATTTATACTACCAACGGCTCCATTCTGAAATTTAATTATTGCTGAGCCAGTGTCTTCTGTTTCGATGTTTCGAGCTAACGTGGCGGTTATAGATTTTACTTCCTTAACCTGTCCCCCATACCATTGCACCATGTCAACATAATGTGAAGCCTGATTCATAAAAGCCCCGCCGTCTAATTCCCAGGTACCTCGCCAGGAAGCCATATCATAATAATCCTGGGGACGTGTCCAGAAAACATTAGATACAATCATGTAGATTTTGCCAAAACGACCTTCTTCAAAAGCTCTGCGTAGTAACTGAATGGAAGGATTAAGCCGGTTTTGTAATACGACGAAAAGTTTTACTCCCTGCCGAACACATTCGTTAATGAGTTCATCAGCATCTTCTATACGTACACCCATTGGCTTTTCGCTAATTACATGCTTTCCATGTTTTGCTGCCAGGATTCCATGCTTAGGATGCAGGCCGGAAGGGGTGCATATGGAGACTATATCAATGCGGGAATCTAACAGCATTTCTTCATATTTAGTAGTCCAGGAAGAAATATTATACTTTTTGGCTACGTCCCGAGCTCGTTCTTCAACGATATCACAGCAGGCGATGCATCTTGCCTCTGCTAGTTGATCAATAGCTTCTAGATGGTTTTTTGAAATTCTTCCGCAGCCTATTAAACCAATGTTAATCAATAAATTTCATCCTCCATAATTTGTTTGAAATTCTAATTGTCGTTCAATTCTGAGTCAATAATACGTATTAGATGTCTATTCATGATCTGTACACCTTGTGAGTTCAAATGATGCTCATCACTAAAATAATTATTGTTAAAAAGATTTAGGGTCTTATTTATCTCATTATAGTCTACATATTTGACATTGTACTTAATTGCTAATTGGTTAAACTTATTGTGAATGTTTTCATAATCTTTTATCAGTCCCATGGTATCTGGTGGAAGAGGGGCGGTTACCATTATAACTTTAATACCAGATTCCTGACACAATTCCAAACATTTCTCAAAGCTTCTAAACCGTGCAGAACTCCATTTAGGTTCGCTATAAGTTAAAAAATAGTTTTCTTCCTTTAAATCTGTGTTGGTAGCAACTCGATTAGTGGCAACATAACCTTTTCCCTCATAAGATTGGTTTTCCGCGAAAGTTTTGTCGCCAAGAGGGTGGGTACCCAGCCATCGTCCTTCAAAGTTCTCTTTGAGAATCGAAGGCTTCATAATATTGTTGTGATATCTTATCGAAAGAAAAATCGCTTTAGGCATTTGCTCCAGTGTGAAACAATTACCTATAAGAGATAGTTTGTTGAGAGAAGGACCAATATTATCTAATACAAGGCAGGCTGATTCGAAATCTCTTTCCTTATTATCATTTGTTTCAAATAATACCCAAAATACCTCAAGAACAACCATTCTTGGTTTACTTACTCGAAGGGCTTCTTTTAATACAAAATAACTGTCGATTGGATTCTGATTAGAATTCCCTAAATTGAAACTATTTAGAGATAGTTCTGAATCGAAAGTTCTTGGATCAAAACTTCGATAGGCATGTGATGATCCAAGGAATAAAAGGTCAATGTTCTGTTGAGTTCCATAGAATTCTACCCAACGTAATCTAGGGTCATAGTCTTTATATAAGCGCTGTGGAGGTTCCAACAAAGAAGCGACAACTGCCTCAAGTTGTATAAATACCAGAATAAAAAGCAATGTTTTCATAAGGTTTTTGTACTTAAAATTGGAAATAAATGAAGGGGCTGCTTTCCGAAACATCATACACTCCTAAAAGAATAATTGAAAAGATAACAAAATAATAAATAGACCAGCGTATCCACCACGGTTGGCTTTCAAGAACTCTGGTATTTCTATTGCGACTAATAAGAACATCGACTGCTACAAGAATTCCTATGAGACAAGCATTTAAAGCAAATTTCTGTACTGGTATAGTTTTCATTAAATGATTAATACTGAAGTCATTGCTTAAATGGCTAAGGATATAAAAAGCGTCGGTGAAACTTGATGCTCGAAAAAATACCCATGCTATTGTCACCAGTGAAAATGTTACACTTATCTGTAGGATTCTGTGTGCCGAAGGGTGTTGATTCAACCTGGTTATTAATAACAGTCGTTTTCGAAGCATTAGGGTATTTTTTGATATTATATAGTAAATACCATGAAGCCCCCCCCAAGCAATAAAAGTCCAATTAGCTCCGTGCCATAGTCCACTTAGCAGAAATGTTATTAATATGTTTCTGCTAAAAACCACAGGTGAGACTCTACTGCCGCCTAGAGGAATATAAACATAATCGCGAAACCAGCTTGATAAAGAAATATGCCATTTGTTCCAAAACTCGCTTATAGATACTGAAAAATATGGCTGCTTGAAGTTGTCCATAAGTCGGAATCCCAGAACCTTTGCGGAGCCTAACGCGATATCCGTATATCCTGAAAAATCACAGTATATTTGAAATGAAAAGAAAACCATCCCCAAAATAAAACTCAGACCATTATAATCATGCACATTGTTAAATATAGGATTCACAGTTAAGGCCAATCTATCTGCTATTACTATTTTTTTAAAAAAGCCCCATAACATTAATTCCAATCCAAAAATGATGCGAGAAGCATCAACAAAATGCTTTTCGTAAAACTGATGTAGCATATTTTGAGGCCTTTCGATTGGGCCAGCCACTAATTGTGGGAAAAACATAACGTACAAAGCGTAGATGCCAAAATGTTTTTCTGCAGGTTGCCGACCTCTATAGATTTCAATAACATAACTTAGGCTCTGAAAAGTATGAAAAGAAAGTCCAATAGGTAATGCCCAGGATAAAAGCTCAATAGAATAATTCCAATGAATAGAGTGAGCCAAGGTATTCAAGTTCATGGCAACAAAATCGAAATATTTAAACACTATAAGTACTGAACAGGTTGAAAAGATACTCGATATAAGTAATACTTTTTTCCAACGGGGATACTTTTGAATAAGCATTCCGGCGAAAAAGTCAATTACAATTAATATAAACAGAATTATTATATAAGAGGGAACAAAGGCCATGTAGAAAATACAACTTGCAAGCAAAAGTAAGGCCCAGCGGTATTGGTGTGGGAGTAAATAATAACATAGACATACTATCGGAAAAAAGATCAAGAATTGAATTGAATTGAAGAGCAATTTTAGAATATCCTTCCAAAAGTTATCAAACTATAATTAGATTTTGTAAAACGAAGCAATCTGCTTGACAATATACAAAATGTGATTTGACGTTAATTCAGGATCAATAGGCAGAGCCAGAACTCTTTTACAGGTTCGCTCTGCGACAGGTAAGCTTCCTTCCCGGTAACCAAGCCCCTGGAAACACTCTTGAAGGTGCAAAGGCAAAGGATAGTAGATAGAGGTTCCAATACTCTTGTGATTTAGAAAAGCGATAAGTTCGTCCCGTTTTTCTGCTTCTACAACATACTGGTGAAAAACATGGCCATTTACCAATTTGGGGCATTTAACCAGTTCACCCAGATTTGCCTCTTTAAATGCATCGTTATACATAGCCGCAATAATTTGTCTCTTTTTTGTCCACGAATTTAAATACCTCAGTTTGACATTAAGGACAGCAGCTTGTAGAGTATCCAAACGGCTGTTGTAACCGACCATTTTATGATAATACTTCGGCTTTGAACCATGTACGCGAAGAATTCGGACCTTTTCGGCAATTGCATCGCTATTGGTTACTATTGCACCGCCATCTCCGAAACAACTCAAGTTTTTGGAGGGAAAGAAACTGAAACAACCAGTGTGTCCAATTGTTCCCGCCTTTTTGATAGAGGAGTTTTTTAAATAGATATCAGCATTTATCGCCTGGCAGGCATCCTCTACGACCTTTAATTCGTACTTTTCAGCCAGACTCATTAAGCTTTCCATATTGCATGGTAAACCAAAGATATGCACAGGTATAACTGCTTTAATATTTGAATTATTATTAATAGCTTCTTCTACGTGGTCCAGGTTAAGGTTATAGTCGTCTTTATTGATATCAACGAAAACCGGAATTGCTCCCAATCTGCTAACTGCGCCAGCGGTGGCGAAAAAGGTGAAAGTTGGAACAATTACCTTGTCTCCGGGGCCGATTCCCAGGGCGTCTAGAGATATTAGAAGGGCATCTGACCCGGAAGCAACACTGATTACGTGTTTAACCCGGAGATGCAGGGCCAGGTCTGTCTCAAACTCAGCCACCTGTGGTCCCATTATATACGTTCCACTGTTCAAAACACCTGAAATAGCCTGGTCTAATTCATCTTTAATCGAATTGTACTGCCCAACTAAATTAAGTAAAGGTATATCCATTTTTATTAAAGATTAAGGAAACAGGTTACAATTTATCTCCTTAATTGCCCTCCTAATTTATTTATCTGAAAACACAATTTCCAGGTCTGAAACTTTACGGTATGTGAGACCACAATCCGGGCATTCAGCATTACTCCCAGAAAAAGAGAGCTTTAGACCACAACGGCAGACCCAACCCTTGACTCTAGCCGGGTTCCCGTAAATAAGTGCATAATCAGGCACATCCTTGCTTACCACTGTTCCTGCACCAATAAAGGCATATCGCCCGATGGTTATGCCACAGACAATAGTTGCATTGGCCCCAATACTAGCTCCTTTTTTGATTAGAGTTTTTTTATATTCGCTTTTTCGTTCTATAAAGGCGCGGGGATTGATGACATTAGTAAAAACCATTGATGGACCCAAAAATACATCATCTTCACAGACAACGCCTGTATAAATAGATATGTTGTTTTGTACCTTTACCCCGCTTCCAAGGGTTACTCCAGGAGAAACTACCACATTCTGGCCAATATTACATTTGGGGCCTATTTTAGATCCACTCATAACGTGACAGAAGTGCCATATTTTCGTACTATGGCCAATTTCGGCTCCTTCATCAATATAACTTGATTCGTGTACAAAGTAATCCCTGTCGTTCATCAGCAATCTCCTATCAAGACTACTATGTTTAAATGTATTATAATAGGCTAATTTTTTCTTTTCCGCCGATCAAGCATTTAGTAACATTGCGCGTATCAAATACCCGTCTGGCTTTATCAACCAGCCACTGGTAATCAATGTTACTATGGTCTGTTGTTATCAAAACCAGATCACTTTTTTCGATTAGATCGTCGCTTAGAGGCGTGGATTCCATTTCTACCCCATGTTCGGAAAATGACGATATAAAAGGATCATGGTAAGTGATATTAGCGCCTTCCTTCTGGAGCAGGCGTATAACTTCAATTGCGGGTGATTCCCGATCGTCTTCTATGTCCTTTTTATACGCCACACCCATCACCAGGATATTGGCTTGAGAAGCTGCTATTCCTGCATGATTTAAAATCCTTATAGTCTTATCTCTAACAAATTCAGGCATTTTGCGGTTTATTTCCCCGGCCAGGGCAATAAAATGGGTGTTAAAGTTCAACTCTTTAGCCTTCCATTCCAAATAATGGGGATCTAGAGGAATGCAATGCCCGCCTACTCCAGGACCAGGATAGAAGGGCATTATCCCAAAAGGCTTGGTAAAAGCCGCATCTAATACTTCCCATACGTTTAAATCCATGCGGTCGCAAAGTAGAGTGAGTTCATTTACCAGAGCAATATTTACTGCGCGGAAAGTGTTTTCAAATACTTTTGTTAATTCGGCAGCTTTGGCACAGGATACGGGAATAATATTTTCAATAGTTTGACTATAAAACGCCACAGCCATTTCTTGGGACAAGGGGCCTACTCCGCCCACCACTTTGTGGGTGTTCTTTGTTGTGTAGCGTTTATTACCTGGGTCTACTCTTTCCGGCGAGTGGGCAAGATAGAAATCCTTTTCGACTTTTAAACCGGTTCGTTCTAGAATGGGCTGCATCACTTCTTCGGTAGTGCCTGGATAAGTTGTAGATTCCAGTGTTACTAATTGACCAGGCCGTAGATAAGGGGCTATATTACGCGTTACTGATTCCACATAATGAAGATCGGGGGTAAGATTCTTAGTTAATGGAGTTGGAACCGCAACGACAATCACATCAATATTTGGAATACTTTCAAAACCGGTTACCGCTTTAATAAGCCCTTTATTAACTAAAACTTTGAGATCTTCATCTTTAACATCTAATATATAGTTCTGGCCAGAATTGATCATTTCCACTTTGTACGGATTTTGTTCTATACCCAGAACATTATAACCTACCTTGGCTTTTTCTACGGCAAATGGTAAACCTACATAACCGAGACCGACCACTCCAATGATAGCACTATGATCCAAAATTTTCTTCATAAGGACTTGTGTGTTTATTGACACGGGCAATGCTCCTTTAACAAAAACTAGTAGAATAATTTAGTTTACCATTGCTATTTTGCCATTCTCAAAAATTCTACCTTTTTATCTTTTTTTATTTGTAAAACACTTTGATTATCAGTTTCTATTGGCGGATGAAAATCAGGAAGAATTGAGCATATTAGATTGAGAGAATCTTTTTTCCCAGGCAACTGTTCTTGCAGATAAAGATCTATCTGCTGGACAATACTCTTCATGCTAGTGTCAAACTTCTTTTTAGAAATAAATATTCTTTCATTTCGGGTGGCAGAAAGACCTTCCCGGTCAGTGAATAGTTCCTCATAAAGTTTCTCGCCCGGCCTTATACCGGTGT
>JBDKUD010000179.1:0-4300 GCA_039679805.1 Syntrophomonas sp.
CATAACTCTCTCCCTTTTACATATTCTCTGCTAGTTTCGCCATAAATACCAGGCGATATCCATTAATATTTCTTCATTCGTCAGGGTAATGCCTTTATTTTACTGTATTGATTTTGACAAACACAAAGCCATATAGCACACTACCTGCCATATGGCTGTCTTGGTGTTATTGAATATATGGCACGAATTCAACACAGACTCGCTAACGCTCGTACACAGATTTTATAAAAATTATGAATTTTGAATTGTGAATTTTGAATTAATGTGGAGAAGCTAACGCTTCTCATTATTACAAAATTCCAAAGAAAATGATTTTATTTCTGTACTCCCCTTCATTGGTGGAAACGTCCTTAGGGTCAAATAGAGTTACCGGAATAAATAAAAAGAAATGCTGCATTTCTTCCTTCATTCAAAATTCATAATTAAATAAATCTGTGTCCCTCAGTGTTGAATTTTACAACTTCAAAGCATTCCTTACCAGTCCCAGGAATAATGGATGGGGGCGGTTGGGACGTGATTTGAACTCGGGATGGAATTGACATGCCATGAAATAGGGATGGTCATGAAGTTCAATCATTTCCACCAGTCTTCCGTCAGGAGACAATCCACTGATGGTTAAACCATTTTGTTCCAACACGCTCCGGTAATCATTGTTAATTTCATAACGGTGACGATGACGTTCATTAATATCATCCATCCCATAAGCCTGCTGGGCTTGAGTCCCTGCAATCAAGTGACATGGGTAAACCCCTAGCCGCATGGTGCCTCCCTTATTAGCTATACTTTCCTGGTCAGGCATCAGATGTACCACCGGATGGGGATTATCGCCATCAAATTCAGAACTGTTGGCCCCAGTAAGGTTACAGACATTACGCGCAAATTCAATCACCGCACACTGCATACCCAGGCATATTCCCAAGAAGGGTATTTTTTTCTCGCGCGCATAGCGGGCTGTGGCTATTTTACCCTCTATCCCTCTCTCTCCAAAACCACCGGGGACCAGAATGGCATCTACATCATGAAGCTTAGCATCCGGTCCTTCTTTTTCTATATCTTCAGCAAATATCCACTTAATATTCACTTCACTATTATACTGAAAGCCCGCATGTTTCAAAGATTCTGCAATACTTAAATAGGCATCCTGCAATTCCACGTATTTACCCACCAACCCAACGGTTACTTTTTTATTAAGCCGGTGGACCAGTTTTATCATTTCCTTCCATTCGGCTAAATCCGCTGGTTGGCATTGCAATCCCAATCTTTTAATAACCTCTTTATCCAAGCCCTCTTCTGCCAGCATTAGTGGGACCTCATAGATTGAAGCCGCATCTTTCATTTGAATAACTGCTCCCGGGTCGACATCGCAAAACAGGGCGAGTTTGGCTTTAATATCATTGGACAGATTTTTCTCCGTTCTGCACACCAGAATATCAGGTTGAATACCTATGCTGCGCAGTTCCTTTACACTATGTTGCGTTGGTTTGGTTTTTAATTCTCCGGCGGCTTTAATATAAGGTACCAGAGTAACATGTATATACATGACCCGATCTTTACCCAGTTCTACCTTAAGCTGACGAATAGCCTCTAAAAAAGGAAGGGACTCGATATCGCCTACCGTGCCCCCTATTTCGGTTATTACTACATCCGGATTAGCCTCTTTTTCTATCAGCATAACCCGGTCTTTTATTTCGTTGGTAATATGGGGAATTACTTGTACGGTCTGACCCAGATAATCCCCTCTTCTCTCTTTATCTAAAACGGTTTGGTATATTCTCCCCGTAGTGACATTGGCATAACGGGTCAAATTCTCATCGACAAATCTCTCATAATGACCAACATCTAAATCAGTTTCGGCTCCATCCTCGGTAACATAAACTTCACCATGCTGGTAAGGGCTCATGGTACCAGGATCAACATTAATATAAGGGTCGAACTTTTGCAGGGAAACCTTAACCCCCCGGCTTTTCAAAAGTCTCCCCAGTGATGCAGCCGTTATTCCTTTACCCAGTGAAGATACTACTCCTCCGGTAATAAAAATATACTTGGTCAATTCCTGGTCCCTCTCTTTCCCAAACAATAATACAAATACTTAAGCATTGTAACCTTTTTCATTATATCAGGTCAACTAAGACAGGTAATCCAAAACAATCACTTTGGTTGCTTTTTTTAAGTCATTGGCGTTTAGCTCCAAATATGGTTTCTTTACCACCTGGTCGAACCTGGCGGTAAAATCCTCCACGGGAGCCAACTCAAAAGAAAGATGGGGAGTATTGTAGTGCATAGGGATAATAATATCCGGCTTTAGTTGCTCTGTTATTGTAAAGGCGTCAGAAGCATCAACGGTAAATTTTCCGCCCACCGGAACTAAAAGTATATTCACTTGCCCTATTTCCTTTATCTGCTCCAGGGTTAATACTTGTCCCAGATCCCCCAGGTGAACCAGACTAATTCCTTCAGAAAATATTCGATAAATAGTTACCAGTCCACGCTCGTGGCCATTGGCTTTGTCATGACATGCAGCTACCCCCTTAAACTGAATTCCATCTACCGCCAATGAACCAGTATCCTTAATTACCCGGGGATTTCCTTTAACTAAATTAACCGCATTATGGTCGTGGTGATCATGACTTATAGTAACTATATCCCCTTCCGGACCCCAAGCGGGGTAACCTACTAATTCGTCAAAAGGGTCAGTGATAATTTTTTTACCGCCCGTTTCAATAATAAATGACGCATGTCCCAACCAGGTTATCTTCACCTTATCCCTCCTGGCGGGCCCGATTCAAATCAAAATACCAATATCCGTCTCCCTGATAAACTAAACGATTATCCAGGTTAAGACGGGTATATATGGAAGTTAAATTGGCCGTGTCTTTGGTTTTATTCATTTTATCAGCAATTTGTTCCACCAATTGGCTATAGAACATAGGTTCCTGCTTTTCAGATAAAATAGTAACTGCCCAATCAGCCTCACTCTTTTTCCTTTGAATCACTTCAATTCCCTCCTACATTTGCTCCGGAGCACTTACACCCAGCGTATCCAGAGCATTTTTAATAGTAATCCGAGTAATGTACATTAAAACCAGGCGAGCATCCTGCAGCTCCAGGTCATCATTAATAACCCGGAAATGGTTATAAAAACTGTGAAATAAACCGGCCAGTTCCAGTACATAATGAGCTATACGATGGGGTGCCATAGTTCGGGCGGCAATATTAATCTCTTCAGGAAAATCGGCTAGTTTTCTCAATAGTTCCAGCTCTTCCTTTTCCTTGAGTACCTTTATATTAACCTCCGTTACCGGTTTAATGCTGATACCCAGGGTTTGAGCCTGTTTGAAAATACTGCAAATCCTGGCATGAGCATATTGTACATAATAAACGGGGTTATCCTGGTTCTTCTTTTTGGCCAGTTCCATATCAAAATCCAGATGGCTGTCCGGACTGCGATTTACAAAGAAAAACCGGGCCGCATCCTTGCCTACGTCATCAACTAATTCATCCAGGGATATCGTGGTTCCGGTTCGTTTAGACATACGAACCACTTCGCCCCCCCGGTATAATCTTACCAGTTGCATTAACAACATATCCAGTCTATCCGGGTCATAACCGAGTGCCTCCATAGCTCCCTTCATACGGGCTACATGACCATGGTGGTCAGCTCCCCAGATGTCAATAACCCAGTCAAAACCCCGCTCAAATTTGTTCTGATGATAGGCGATGTCAGCTGCAAAATAAGTAGGTAAGCCATTGGCTCT
This sequence comes from Syntrophomonas sp., assembly GCA_039679805.1. GTDB lineage: Bacteria > Bacillota > Syntrophomonadia > Syntrophomonadales > Syntrophomonadaceae > JBDKUD01. Next base: position 3,756 of record JBDKUD010000179.1, read on the forward strand.
TTTCAGAACCTCATCCTTTTCATCTCCAAACAGGGTGGTTTTTAACCATAATGCTCCCTCGTCCTCATAAACGTAGTCCCGGTCCTGCAGGTAATTTATAACTTTATCCACACTTCCCGACTCATGCAGGCTTCTTTCACTGAACCATACATCATATTTAATGCCAAAGTTTTGCAAGGTTTGTTTTATGTAGGTAAGTTTCTCTTTAAGCGCAAAATCGACCATCAACTGGCGGCGTTCCGTTGAGGGCATGTCTATAAATGTATCTTTATATTCCTTAATTATATTCCTTACCGTATCAATCACATCCTGCCCGGCATATCCATTTTCGGGAAATTGGATATACTGTCCCATAAACTGCAAATAGCGGGCTTCCAGCGATTCACCAAAGATTTCTATTTGATTGCCGGCATCATTAATATAGAATTCTCTCTCTACATCATACCCGGCTCGGTCGAGAATATTAGCCAGGGTATCACCAATTGCTCCCCCCCGGGCATTACCCATGTGCAGGTTACCGGTGGGATTAGCACTAACAAACTCTA
>JBDKUD010000305.1:0-2434 GCA_039679805.1 Syntrophomonas sp.
TGGTAGCTATTCCTTTCATCAAACCTTCCCGGGAACAGTGGCGGGAAATTATGAGCAAATGGTATAAAAGAGCACCCCGCCCGGTTTTCTCAGCGGCAATATTTTTTGCCATTGCCTATGTTATGACCTATTCCGGGTTTGTTTCGTCTGCAGAGGGTTGGAAACTGGTGAACCCTGACTTTAATATGATTTCTATTCTGGCCACCAGTTCGGCTGATTTCTTTAAGGGTCTGTACCCGGTAGCTGCAGGATTTCTAGGACTTTTGGGTGGTTTTGTGAGTGGCAGTGAGGCTTCGACTATTGCTCTATTTACCAAGTACCACCTCTTAACTTCCAAGTTACTTAATGTTAACCCTTTGGTGGTTACTGCCGGCACTGCAATTGCGGGAGGTCTAGCCAGTGTTATTTCCCCGGCAAAATTGCAGAATGCAGCAGCCACTATTGATGCTCTGGGAATAGAATCCCAGGTAATCAAGGTAGCGGTGATAATTGCCACCATATTTACCACTGTTGCTGCCGTATTAACCTTGATCTTGGCTTAAAGAAACAAGGGGGCCAGAACGGCCCCCAATTTTATTTATGGGTCTGGTCTCCGAAACTTTATCTTACCGTTCAATCATACTTTCATTACGGGCGATAGGCTCATCTGCCACGATATGTTCAATTGCCAGAGGCTCACCTTCTACGGTCATTTTAACTTTGGAAATATAGTCATATTCAGTCAAAGTGTTAACAATGGAATTGATAGTCATTGCTTCTCCCGCAGCACCGCGCCAGTGTTTAGTGTGCATCTCCTCGGAAAAATCAATGTAGGCAATATTGTCTTTTAACATTACCGATTTTACTTTTACTTCTTTAGGAATGGTTCTGAATAAGTTGACATTTTCAGGGCCTTTAATAAGTTCTTCCAACACTATTTTAATGAAATCCTCATTGCTGGTATTCGGAGATATGTTAATTATTCTTGATTCAGGTACAACTGCAGTTGCATCCTTATTGCCAAAGTAAAGAGTGATTGTTTTTGCTTCTCCCTGCGAGGGATCAGTGGGGAAGGCCTTCATAAAGCCGCGAGGTTCACCACTAGGGCCAATATATTCCTGACCGTTTACCAGTATTTTTACCTGTTGTATTTCTTTGAACTGGGTCATGGTATTTACAACTGATCCGACTCCTATAATTTCCGCAATACTGCCGCCAAACCGGTTAAAATTGGCGGAAAGATCAACTATTAGTTTGTTGCCCTGTTTAATAGTACCGTAAACTTTAGTGCCAGTAGGGATATTAGCCCGATGATTCTTGTCCGTTGGGCCTTTTAATAATTCTTCCAGGGCTGCTTTATACTTATCTTGTCCCTTGTTATAGGATATCTGTCGCTGTTCAGTTACCATTTTTTCATTAACAGAATCACCATAGTAGACTTTTACATTTTGACTTATTTGGTTCGTTGGATTCGACTTTTCCGTTGGTTGACATCCGGTGAAGATTCCTGCTAACAACAGACCAATTAATAAGAAAGCGAAGCGTTTTGCCATAATATTTCCTCCTTTGTTAAATCGGGGATGATTTTATTATATATTATACGATAATAATGGACATAACTTACATCACCCGTAACTTTTGGGGACATTGCCAATCATGATAGCCAGATGATAAAAAATTGATGGTAAATTGAGGTGAGTAAAGAAAAAGTTTTTTATTGTCGATAATTATGGTAATATCTTACTTGAATAACAAAGGAAGCGAGTTATTATGCAGGGCCGGTCTATTTTTAGTTTCATTATAGTCACGGTGGTTGGGGGACTATTATTTAGTCTGTATTCATTTTCTGAAACAGCCGTGGTGAATACACAACTCCATCATTTCTTGGTAACCGCTTTTTTTGGGGCAATGAGCGGGTCAATTATCTACTATATAATCTTGAAGAATCAAAGGGCTGAGTTCAGGGAATTTAAAATTCTGGAACACCAAATGAAAGAAAAAGTAATTGCCTTGGAGCAATCCAATCAAGAATTGCAGACCTTAATTCTGGACGATGAACTTACCGGACTGCGCAATCGCCGCGGTTTTTTTGCACTCGCCGAACAGCAATTAACAATAGCCAACCAGGAAAACAAAGATATTATTATTATTTTTGCAGATATTGACCGGATGAAATGGATAAATGATAATTATGGGCATCGTGAAGGAGATCAGGCATTGAAAGCAGCAGCTTGGCTTTTAGGAGATACCTTTAAAGAACCGGATGTAGTTGCCCGTATTGGGGGAGATGAATTTGCTGTTATTTCCTTGCAATCATCTGCAAATAAGATGGATATATTAATAGAACGTCTGGATAGAAAAATAAACGAGTTCAATTTAAATAACGGTAAAGGTTATAAACTTTCAATGAGTGTCGGGATTGCAGTTTATCGCGATAATTGTTCATCGATAGAAG
>JBDKUD010000267.1:0-36379 GCA_039679805.1 Syntrophomonas sp.
TTTGAACCAGAAAAGAATCATAAGTTTCATCTGACCTTGGGCAGGGTGCGGTCAGAACGTAATATTGATTCAATGATGGAAAAGCTAGTTTGCATCCCTAATAAAAAGTTGTCGTTTAATGTTAACGAGTTTTTTCTAATGGAAAGTAATTTATTGCCTACCGGACCTGCCTACACAATTATAGATAAATTTACTATAAATGGATAAATAATAGTTGACTTTATAATTGCAGCTTTATATAATTTAATAAAGCGAACAAATGTTTGAGGAGGGGCAGAATGGATAATAAGGAAGTGAATCAGGGCAGGGTGGATGCCTTGAATAATGCTATTAAAAATATCGAAAAACAATTTGGCAAAGGTTCAATAATGAAATTGGGCGAAGCGGTGGCCATGAATGTTGAAGTTATTTCCACCGGTTGTATTTCGCTCGATGTCGCCCTTGGTGTTGGTGGGCTGCCTCGGGGGAGAGTGATAGAGATATTTGGACCCGAATCGTCAGGTAAAACTACTGTTGCTTTGCATGCTATTGCGCAGGCTCAGAAGGAGGGCGGAATGGCAGCTTTTATTGATGCCGAACATGCCCTTGACCCTCTTTATGCCAGGAAATTAGGGGTAGATATTAAAAACCTTTTAGTGTCACAACCAGATAGCGGCGAACAAGCTCTGGAGATTGCCGAGGCATTGGTTAGAAGCGGTGCTATTGACATAGTAGTTATAGATTCAGTGGCAGCACTGGTTCCGAAAGCAGAACTGGACGGTGAGATGGGAGATGTGCATGTGGGACTGCAAGCGAGGCTTATGTCCCAGGCACTAAGAAAGTTGACTGCATATATCGGAAAATCACGCGCCTGTACTATTTTTATTAATCAGATTAGGGAAAAGGTTGGAGTCATGTACGGTAATCCGGAAACTACCACCGGTGGTCGGGCCCTAAAATTCTATTCTTCGGTACGAATGGAAGTTAGAAAGAGTGATGCTATTAAACAGGGTACTGATGTTATAGGTACCCGTACCAAGGTCAAAGTGGTGAAGAACAAAGTAGCTCCGCCATTTAAAACAGCTGAATTTGATATTATGTATGGAGCGGGTATTTCCAGGGAGGGAGACCTTTTGGATATTGGTTCTGACCTGGGAATAATACAAAAAAGCGGTTCATGGTATTCATATGAAGGTGAACGGCTGGGACAGGGAAGGGAAAGTGCCAAAGAATATATTAAGAATAATCTTGAGTTTTATTCTTTGCTGGAAAGCAAGATAAGGGAAAAGATTATTCCTCAATCGGCACCCGGAACGACGGAGGAAGCTTGACACAATAATGGAAACTAACTAAAATTGAAATAAGCTCAGTTGGGATGTTTCATCTGATAGCTTGACCATATAGACTACTTATTTTTATATATATGTTTTCCATTAAATAAATATTATATAAAGGAAAACTGGTCCATTTATTGTTATATATGCTTAGTAATATTGGATAAGGTAATATAAAAGTTGTCTGTTAAGGTTAGGTGAGTTATGTTCAATTACTCGCCAATCTATTGTAACGAAATTTATTTGAATAATTGTTTCGTGCATAGGTTTGGTAGTCGGGAAATGCAACATATTTCAGATGATATACTTCTCAAAAAACCGAGTTTTGCTCGGTTTTTTTGTGTTACTACAATCAGAACATTGGAATATGTCTTTAAAAAAATCTATATAAAAGGAGGTGAATGTGATAGAAAATTTAATTAGTGTGATAGTAATTGTAATTTCTTTGGCAATTGGGGTAAGCGCGGGTTATTATGGCCGAAAAGTAATTGCTGAAAGTAAAATTGGTGCAGCAGAAGAAGAAGCAACTAAGATTCTTGAAGAAGCTCAGAGGCAGGCTGAAGCCAAAAAAAAGGAATCCTTACTGGAAGCAAAAGATGAAATACATCGCAACCGTCAGGAAAATGAAAAGGAACAGCGTGAAAGACGCCGTGAATTGGACAGGCTAGAAAGACGGATACTTCAAAAAGAAGAAATGCTGGATAAAAAATCAGACAATATGGAGAAAAAGGAAGAGGCTCTGCTGGAAAAAGAGAGGGACATAGATAAAACCCAGCAAGATTTGCAGCTTATTTTGACTCAGCAGTTAAAGGAACTGGAACGGCTGTCCGGGTTAACTTCTGAGGAAGCCAAAGACTTACTATTATATAATGTTGAACAACAAATACGTCAAGAAACTGCAGTAATGATCAAGAATCTGGAACTGGAAGCGAAAGAGGAAGCTAACAAGAAAGCCAAAAATATAGTAACTATCGCTATACAGAAATGTGCCGCAGATGTGGTTTCAGAAACAACTGTTTCAGTAGTGGCTCTCCCCAATGATGAGATGAAAGGTCGTATTATCGGTAGAGAAGGCCGTAACATTCGTACTTTTGAAACCTTAACCGGAGTTGATTTAATAATTGACGATACACCTGAAGCGGTTATACTGTCTTCATTTGATCCGATTCGCAGGCAGATTGCCAGGTTATCACTGGAATATTTAGTTTCTGATGGCCGAATTCACCCAGCTCGTATTGAGGAAATGGTTAATAAAGCCCAGAAAGAAGTTGACCAGGAAATCAGAGAGGTAGGGGAACAGGCAGCCTTTGAAGTTGGTGTCCATGGGTTGCATCCTGAACTGATAAAATTGCTGGGAAGGTTGAAATACCGTACCAGTTATGGGCAGAATGTTCTCAAACATTCAATTGAAGTGGCCTACCTTGCGGGAGTTATGGCAGCTGAGCTAGATAGCGACGTAGCGGTAGCCAAAAGAGCGGGTTTGCTGCATGATATAGGTAAGGCGGTTGATCATGAAATTAGTGGCCCGCATATTGAAATCGGTGTAGATCTGGCTAAGAAATACCGTGAGTCCAAAGATATTATCCATGGTATAGCTGCTCATCATGGTGATATTGAGCCGGAAACTATAGAGGCTGTACTGGTACAAGCTGCAGATGCGATATCAGCATCAAGACCGGGAGCACGCAGAGAAACACTGGAAACCTATATTAAACGTTTGGAAAAGCTGGAGAATGTAGCTGACAAATTTGAAGGCGTAGAAAAATCATTTGCTATTCAAGCCGGTCGAGAAATTAGAATAATCGTTAAACCAGATGAGATTGATGACCTTAAGGCGATAAATCTTTCTCGTGATATCGCCCGCAGCATTGAACAGGAACTTGATTATCCCGGACAGATAAAGGTTGTAGTCATTAGGGAGACCAGATCTGTCGAGTTTGCTAAATAAATTAGTGAATACTTTTTCTTCAACACAGGGTCTTTTTGGGGCCCTGTGTTTTATTCTTCAGTATTTGCTATATTTTACATATCAAGATTAGAAGGAATTTGCTCCTTTCAGCCAGAAAATGTGTATAACACTTATATAAAGGGGAAGATGTTGTATGGCTGAAAAGTCAGGCTTGGATATGTCTATTTCTGTTTTTGTCCACTACCGGGAATTAAATTCGGTTAAATATGAAGCTGCAGAAGGAAGATTAAAGATAGAAGTAGCACTGAGAGGTTTGGTTGATGAAAAGGTCCTAACGGAATTTGTTGACAAAACAAAAAATTCTTTATATCTGTATTATAATTTATCACAAGTAAAACCGGTATTGTCAGATGTAGAATATACTACGCAAGCTGGAATAACGCTTATAAGATTTTATCGAGATATTAATAGTCTTAGTGAAAGTGAAGTTGACTTATTTGTAATAATGCTCAGGGATAGTTTTTCATCCTTGCTGATAATAGATGACACCAATGATGTAGATTCCGAGGAAAGATATACTAGGGAAATAAAAAGGAATTTATTACATAATCACAAAAGTGATATTACCAACCCCAAAAATTTCTTCGGTTATCGTGACCATGGAACCATGTTTGTATTTGACAAATAGAAGTCCTATTAGAGGTGGAGGTTTTTTTATTTGAATATTTTGGTTATTGGTGATATTTTTGGGAAACCGGGAAGAAAAATAATTAAACGTATGTTGTCTCGTATTCAGACTGAAAATGATATTATGTTTACGATAGCTAATGCAGAAAATGCTGCGGGGGGCAAAGGTTTGACCCGTGAAGTACTCCGTGAATTGCTAGGTGCAGGTATAGATGTTCTTACTATGGGTAATCATGTCTGGGATAATAAAGAGATATTCCAATTCATTGATGATGAATTTAGATTGGTAAGGCCTATTAATTACCCGGGTGATTGCCCAGGGCAGGGATATCATGTTTATCAGGCCGGTTTTAACAAGAAAATTGCAGTGATTAATGCTTCGGGGCGAGTATTTTTACCTGCGCTGGATTGCCCATTTCAAAAAATTAATGAAATTGTAATGGAACTGAAAGATTCTGTTGATTACATAATAGTTGATTTTCATGCTGAAGCCACTTCGGAAAAAGTTGCCCTGGGAAGATTTTTAGATGGAAGGGTAACTGCAGTTTTGGGAACTCACACTCATATTCAAACTGCAGATGAAAGGATTTTACCGGGGGGTACCGGATATATTACTGACTTGGGAATGACCGGGCCTTATGATTCTATTCTGGGAGTAGATAAAGATATAATTATTCAAAAATTTCTAACCGGCCGACCGGCTCGTTTTGAAGTTGCTGCAGGCCCGGCTCAGATGGAAGGTGTAATTATTGACGTTGACGATGATTGCAACAAAGTTAGGAGTATAGAAAGGTTCTGTCTATTTTTGGATGATTAATACCTAAATTTATCCAAAAGATTTTAAGAAAAAGAAGGAATTACTTAATAAATTTAGAATATACTTCTATGAGAGACAGCCCGTAGAGATTTAGAAATTATTATATTAAGGGAGGTTATTTGATGGAAGTATTAAAGGTTTCAGCTAAATCCAGCCCTAATTCAGTTGCGGGAGCATTGGCTGGAGTATTGCGAGAAAAGGGAGCTGCTGAAATTCAAGCAATTGGTGCCGGAGCTATCAATCAAGCAGTAAAGGCTATAGCTATCGCTAGAGGATTTGTGGCACCAAGTGGAATGGATTTAATTTGCATTCCGGCTTTTACGGATATTATGATAGATGGTGAAGAGAGAACAGCGATAAAGTTGATAATTGAACCGAGATAGTGGTTTTATATAAAATTATAAACACTGAATTATTTAAAATTCAAAAAACCTGCATAAGCAGGTTTTTTGTTATCAAGGAGGATCATATGAAGCTTGTTGACTTACATTGTGATACCGTTTCCGCCATTTTTGAAAAGCAAGAGTCTTTATTTTCTAATTCTGGGCAATATGATATAGAAAGGGCTTTGCAAGCTAATTTGGGCTGGCAGTTTTTTGCATTATTCACAATGCCGGATGACTGTAATACGGTGTTAAGAAATGTTCTCAAACAAGTTGATAAATTCCATTCTGAAGTTGAACTAAATACCCAACATTTATATCACTTAAAAAGGTATGAAGATATCAATAAATATGAGAATCATAACAAAATTGGATGTTTATTACATCTTGAGGGCGGGGAAGCAATCGGGAATGATTTAGAAATGGTAAGCTTACTTTACAGGTTGGGACTTAGAAGCATGGGTTTAACCTGGAACCATCGGAATCTTCTGGCTGATGGGGTGGCAGAAGGCAGCAGTGCCGGGGGTCTTAGTGTTAAAGGAAAGAGAGTTGTTGATGAGATGAATCGCCTGGGTATTATCCTTGACCTAGCGCATATTTCGGAAACATGCTTTTTTGACGCTTTAGAGTATTACGACAAACCGGTACTCGTTAGCCATGCCAATACTAGAATGCTTTGCGATCATAGGCGTAATTTAACTAATGATCAGCTGCATGCCCTGGCTGACCACAAGGGGGTAATCGGAGTAACTCAGGTATCCGATTTCGTAAAAGAAAATGGTGCAACACTGGATGATCTAATAAATCATATTGCTTATATTGCTGAACTTATAGGGGTTGAACATGTTGCTTTGGGTTCGGATTTTGATGGGGCTGACTCTATGGTAATAGCTGATGTTAAAGGTTATGAGGTACTACCCGGCTGTTTACGGAAACGCGGGTTTAATCCGGATGAAATAGAAATGATACTTAAAGATAATGCATTACGGGTCATGAAACAGGTGCTTGTTTAGAACCGTCCTCCACAATAATTAATTAGAAAATTCAACACAGAGCGACACAGATTAGGTTGGAAGGACACAGATTTATTAATTAACCGTATATAACTATAAACCAACCTTTCAAGTATTTACACCATAAAGAATCTGTCTACTTCATAAATCAATATGTGTTGAATTAAGTACTCAGTATTTAAGCAGGAGAGTATTTGAAATGATTTATGATTTGCACGTTCATACCTCTGCTTCGGACGGGGTTTATTCCCCGGAAGAAGTGATTGAAAAAGCAAATACGATGGGATTGGCAGGAATTGCGATTACTGATCATGATACTGTTGATGGATTACAATCGGCATTAAGCTTTGCAGGAAAAGAGAACATTAAGACTCATGTGATTCCTGGAATTGAGATGAACACCGAATTGGATGAGGAAGAGATTCACATTCTGGGTTATTTCATTGATTATAAAAATAAGGGTTTGATTAATCGCCTGGCAGAAATAAAGAAATCCAGATATGAAAGAGCTCGCAGAATGATTAGTAAACTTAACAACATGGGAATTGATATAGAATTTGGGCAGGTTCAAAGAATGGCTCGGGGGAACCTGATAGGTAGGCCGCATATTGCCCGGGCTATGGTAGAAAAGGGTTATGTATTTTCAAACAAAGAAGCTTTTGAAAAGTATATTAGCAAGGGCAAACCTGCCTATGTACCACGTTATAAGTTTTTCCCCCAAGAGGCTATTGGCCTTATCAAACAGTCTGGAGGAATAGCCATATTAGCTCATCCCGGTTTACTTAACAATATCGATAAATTTAATTCGCTTATTAACATGGGGATAGAAGGTGTTGAGGCTTTTTATCCGGAACACAGCCCGGAACAAATTAGGATTTATATTGAGCTATGTCATAATAAGAATTTGCTTTTAACTGGGGGGTCTGATTTTCATGGCATGGCTAGAGAAGAAAGTCGTAATAAGTTAGGTTGTTGCGGGGTCAACGAGAGTCAAATGCGTCAAATTTTTGAATATCGCAACAAGAAAATAAAAGAAAGTTATCGAAATGACTAAATAAATATGTTTTTTTGCAGGAATATTTCCAACCTGCGTAGAAATCTTTTCATGGTAATCCAAGATTTCTATGAAAGGTAGGGGAATAATGCAAAAAATTGGAAGAATTGTGGTTCTGACTTTATTGATTTTAGGTTTTTCCGTGACCAGCGTTTTAGCAGCTGGATCAGAATATATAGTTAAATCAGGGGATTCATTATGGAAGATAGCACAAAATAATAGTATGTCAGTTAGCGAACTGAAAACACTTAATGGACTAACCTCGGATTTCCTTAGTATAGGCGATAAGCTTATGTTAAGGTCATCCCCCAATAGGACCCCGGTTGTTTCTGTTAGTCGTGCTCCTATCCCCACGGCATCTGCTGGAAACGGTGTCTATGTCGTGCAAGCAGGCGATAGTTTGTGGCAAATATCTTTGCGTTCGGGCACTTCAGTAGCCAGGTTAAAGGAATTAAATGGTTTAACTTCGGATATGTTATCTGTCGGGCAGAAGCTTAACATCGGCACCGGTGCTGTTGCTGTGGCAGTTCCATCCAGGTCTGGAGATAGTATTGACGGTTCCAGAGTCATTACTAAGGCTGCCGAGTTTCTGGGAACAAAATATTCATATGGGGGACAATCTCCCAGCGGATTTGATTGCTCGGGCTTTGTATATTACATATATAAGCAGTTTGGATATAGCTTACCGCGAACAGCCGCTGATCAGTTTGAAAAAGGATTGGCAGTAGAAAAAGATAGCCTTCAGGCAGGTGACTTGGTTTTCTTTACCTGGGGTGGCGGTTCATACATTAACCATGTTGGAATCTATAGTGGAAACGGACAGTTTATTCATTCAAGTTCACCTAGCAGCGGAGGAGTTATTTATTCCTCGCTGACTAATGGCAGTTATGCCAGTTATTACGCTGGTGCCAAGAGAATTTTGCGATAAATAAAAATGTAATCTGGAGGACGATAAATGGACGAAAATAAAATCCAGGAGCTTTTTGGTATTCCTTCAACTATATTAAGTAGTCAGGAATGGAAAGAAGTGGAGAAACTAGAAAGCACTTTGGGTCCAGATAAACTGCTCGAGGATATTATTGAAAAAAAACTGTGGAGTAATGCGGAAATTGCCTGGGTATTAAGAAGAATGATTTTCTTCTATGGCAAGAAAGACAGTCTTCTAAAAAAAGCCCCGGTGGAAAGATTATTCGCGAACATGGGCGATATTTTGCGGGTCTTTTTCATGCTGTTTGATAAAACTGACCCGGAAATAGACGAAAATATGAGAAGTTATATAAGTTCTAAATTAATGGATGCTACCTGGGGAATTAGCCCACGAACCAGGACATACCTTTATAAAGTAGACAAATAGATGTCAAATCTATCGATAGCAACTGCTGTGACCTGACGGTTCAGCAGTTATTTTTATATAACTGTTGAGCTTGACTCGAATATAAAATATATTAAGTATTTATGTGAAGAAAAAGGATTCAATTAGATAGTTGTCGAATATATGGTAAATTAGGTAAAAATAGATTATAGAATTCTGAATAGTTTTTTCCAAGATAACATACCTATTTATACTAATGAAAATAAAGGTTTTACATGGAACTATTAGCTAATTACTGCTATTCTGCACCGTGTTACACAGTTTTGAAGATGGGTATTCTACACCAAGGGAGATGAACCTCATGATAAATGTAAATCGAGAGCAGAACATTAAGAAAATCATTGAAATGGAAGATAGAATTTGTGAATGTCAAAGATGTACTTCTTTGGTCAGGTGTGTTAGAAAACCATCGCAAGGTAAAGGTGATTTGGAACCTATATTAATGCTGGTATTTGAATATGAAAATGATTTTTGTAAGGAAACTAATAATATTATTGAATTAAGAGATTTAATTAAAAAGGAAACTGATATTCAACATATTTATCATACTTTTATGGTTAGGTGTTGTCCTAAATCTTGTGCCAATTTACCGAGCTCCAGTTGCTATTTTAATAACAAGTTGATGGATAAAGATTATAATTGCCGATTGAGCCGCAGTAAATGTGATGGTATACCAGTTCGTCCTGGTAACGAGGAGATAATGTCATGTTTACCATTTTTGATGGAAGAAATTGAAACCTTAGAACCTCATTTTGTTCTTCTTTTCGGAGATCGGGTTAGTACTTTTGTACTCAGATCATACGGAGTTTTTGATGATCCAATACCTGGCCATAGGTATCAGACTCAAGACAAGACTCTTATTTGTGCTGTTAAGGAAGAGTTGTTTAACTCGCAGGAATGTAGAAGATTATTCGAATAATTCACAATTAGCTATATGGAAATAGTTGGCACTCTTTGTAGGATGGGCGGAAGCTCGTCCTTTGTTCTTTTATGCCCTATTTATGAATAGAATTTTGTCATAAAGATAGTGGAGGCATGAAGATGACAAAAGGATTATGGTGCCAAAAAAGTGTTGAGCAAACTATTTCTTCACTAGAAAGCAATTCGCATCAAGGATTGGATAGTGTATTGGTAAAGCAACGCCAGGCACTTTATAAAAATCAGCTAATAACGACACCCCGACGTAGTGCAGCCTTAATGTTGTTAAGTCAGTTTACCGATACAATGGTTTTAGTTCTACTGGGTGCAACCGTAATATCAGGGTTAGTAGGAGCAATGGTTGACGCTATAACTATAATGGCTATTGTAGTGATTAATGCTCTGCTGGGATTTATTCAAGAATACCGTGCCGAAAAGTCACTGGAAGAAATCAAAAAACTTACTTCTTCTTATGCTCAGGTAATTCGGGGAGGCAAAAGAATTAAAATTCCTTCTCAAGAGCTGGTTCCTGGTGATATTGTACTTCTGGAGGCAGGAGATAAGGTTCCTGCTGATATGAGATTAATCGAAAGCTTTGCTCTGGAGGCGGATGAAGCTTCACTAACCGGTGAATCACTGCCAGTGGAAAAGCATGCTGACCGGATAATAAGTGAAGAAACGACTTTGGCAGAACAGAGTAATATGGTCTTTATGGGTACAAACATAACCAGAGGGAGGAGTAAGGCAATTGTTGTAGCTACCGGGATGCAGACTATTATGGGGGAAATAACCAGTATGCTGAAGGATGCTGGAGATTCGATGACTCCTCTGCAGATGAGACTGGACCAACTGGGTAAAATTTTAATTGTAATATGTATGGTTGTTTGTACGCTGGTGGCTATTCTGGGAATTTACCGGGGAGAAAACACCCTGACCATGTTATTGGCAGGAATAAGTCTTGCAGTAGCAGCTATACCCGAAGGACTGCCAGCCATTGTCACCGTTGTCCTGGCCCTGGGAGTGCAAAGAATGGCAAAAAAAAATGCCATAGTCAGAAAGTTGCCGGCGGTTGAAACTCTCGGTTGCACAACCGTCATTTGCTCCGATAAGACGGGTACTCTTACCCAGAATCAAATGACTGTTAAAAAAGTATCTACCTTAACAGATGTTTTAAACATTTCCGGGGAAGGTTATAATCCAACCGGTAACTTTTGGAGCGGTTCTCAAAAGGTAGAAGCTTTAAATGACAGCGATTTCAGGCTGATAATGGAAATAGCAGCGAACTGCAATAATTCGGTTGTTGAGAAAAGTGGCCGTGACTTTGAGGTTCAGGGTGATCCTACTGAAGGTGCACTACAGGTTATGGCTGCTAAAGCGGGTGCTGCAAACAATCTAAAGCGATTAAGAGAGATTCCTTTCGATTCCGATAGAAAACGGATGAGTGTTGTAGTAGAAAAAAATGGGGAATACTTTTTATTTATGAAAGGAGCTCTGGAAATTATTCTAGAGCATTGCAGCCGGATTAATAAGAACAACCGGAATGAGAAGTTACAGCGCGAGGATATAAAGAAGCTGCTTGGAATGCAAGAACAATGGGCACTGGAGGCGCTAAGGGTCCTGGGATTTGCCTGGAGAAGGTTAACTCTGGAAGAGGTGAAAAGTCAAACTGAAGATCAGTTAGAATCAGGTTTAATTTTGGCAGGTATTTGCGGTATGATTGACCCTCCGCGGGCGGGCGTGCAAAAATCAGTTCGGGAGTGTTTGCAGGCAGGCATTATACCGATTATGATTACCGGTGACCACCCCGTAACTGCTCGGGTAATTGCCAGAGAATTAGGAATTAGCTCCGTGGATGAAGTTGTTACCGGCAATGAGATAGATAAATTGAAGGATGCTGATTTATATCAGAAGGCCATCAAGTGTAGAGTGTTTGCCAGGGTTACACCCCAGCATAAGAATCGTATTGTTATAGTACTGAAAAATAAGGGCCATGTGGTAGCTATGACTGGTGATGGAGTAAATGATGCGCCAGCTGTCAAAGCTGCAGATATAGGTGTAGCAATGGGAATTACCGGAACAGAAGTCACCCGGGAGGCTTCTTCCATGGTCCTGGCAGATGATAATTTTTCAACTATTATCAGTGCTGTTTATGAAGGGCGAGCTATTTATGACAACATTCGTAAGTTTATCAGATATTTGCTAGGCTGTAATATTGGTGAAGTTCTGGTTATGTTCCTGGCCTCATTGATGGGAATGCCGCTTCCTTTACTTCCCATCCAGATCTTGTGGATTAATCTGGTAACTGACGGACTGCCAGCTATGGCTTTAGGATTAGAACCTCCTGAACCGGGGATAATGAACCGAAAACCGCGCTCACGGCAGGAAGGAATTTTTGCCCATAAACTGGGTTTAGTTGTTTTCAGCCGAGGGTTATATATTTCGATAATTACTATTGCCACCTTTTCCTTAGGATTGGTTTATGGCCGGCTTCATGGTACAGAAGATCTAGCACTGGCACGTACCATGGCTTTTACAACGCTGGTTTTTGCTCAGCTGTTTTATGTATTTGATTGCCGCTCGGAAAGATATTCCCCATTCGAACTGGGTTTTTTCAATAACTTATTCTTGGTCGTGGCAGTATCATGCTCCATCTTAATGCAGTTATGTGTAGTATATATACCGGCATTGCAGGAAATTTTTAAAACGGTACCTCTGCACGGCTGGCAATGGGTTATTATCCTGATGGCCTCAGGAATTAAATTTATATGGAAGTTAATTTTGTATACCTGGCAAAGACTTTTCGCTTCCCCCTATGATTATGTTAAAATAAATGCTTAGCAGGAGATTTTTTTCCATACCGGATATTATCCTGGAAAACATCCATATTAAGGATATATGTACTAGGATCTTCAGGTAACCACCCGTGGTAACGTGATGGCAAGGGGGAAATATATGAAATTTGTTAAAATGCATGGATTAGGCAATGATTTTATTATCGTAGAAGCATCATCCTGGAGTGATGCGGATAGAATGCAGCAGTATGCCCGCTTGGTATGTGACAGAAAATTTGGTATTGGTGCTGACGGTCTGGTAGTTATTGGTAAAGATATCGATATGGACATCTTTATGCGAATTTTTAACTCAGATGGTTCAGAAGCTGAAATGTGTGGTAATGGTATCCGGTGCGTAGCCCAGTATGCCTATGAACGGAATATGATTAACCATAGCAAAATATCGGTCAGGACCCTAGCCGGACCCAGATATCCAGAAATTATATTTGCAGGTAACAGAATAGTTGCTGTTAGGGTCGATATGGGCGAACCTATTCTGGACTGCCCGAAAATACCCATGCAATGTAACGATGGAAATATTGGAGTAAAGGTTAATGCTGCCGAGAGAGAATTTGTCGTTACCGGAGTTTCAATGGGTAATCCGCATTGTGTGATTCAGGTAGATAACATTGATCAGGTACCAGTTGAATTATGGGGCCCCAAATTGGAACAGCATGAAATATTTCCGGCTAAAACCAATGTGGAGTTTGTTCAGATAATTAATAGGGATGAAGTGATTATGAGGGTCTGGGAAAGAGGTGCCGGAATTACATTAGCCTGTGGGACCGGTGCCTGCGCAACTCTGGTAGGATGCGTATTGAATGGGGTAACCAACAGAAAGGCAAATGTACACCTCTTGGGTGGAGACCTTTTTATTGAGTGGGACAAGCATGACAACCATGTGTATATGACCGGCCCGGCAGTAGAAGTATTTACCGGGGATATAACATTGTAAGAACTCTTTACCCCTCACCCCTTACTCCTTACTTAAAAAATATTGGAGGTTGGAATATGAAAAAAGAAAGTAAAGCTATGCAAAGTCTGCCACCCTATCTATTTGCCCGGATTGAACAAAAGATTGCTGAGGCACGGGAAAAGGGCATTGATATTATCAGTCTGGGAATAGGTGACCCGGATTTACCTACACCCAAAAGAATAATAGATAAAATGGCCCAAGCTATTTATGATAGTGCTAATCACCAGTACCCCAGTTCAGTGGGACTGTTAGAATTTCGTCAAGCTGTGGCTAAATGGTATGGACAAAGGTTTGGTGTGGACCTTGATCCTAAAACAGAGATTGTATCCCTGCTGGGTTCTAAAGAGGGAATAGCTCATATATCGTTCAGTTATCTGGATAAAGGTGATATAAATCTGGTTCCAGACCCAGGTTATCCGGTATATAGTATAGGAACCCTTTTAGCGGGGGGAGAATCATACATTATGCCCCTGAAAGAAGAAAATAATTTCCTGCCGGTCTTAGAAGATATTCCAGCAGATGTTGCCAGTAAAGCCAAGTTAATGTTCATAAACTATCCCAATAACCCTACCGGAGCTATAGCAGATATAGATTTTTTTGAAAAAGTTGTAGAATTTGCCCGTACATACGACATTTTGGTATGCCACGATGCACCTTATTCTGAAGTAGCCTATGATGGGATTAACCCTCCCAGCTTTCTTCAGGCTCGGGGAGCCCGCGAGGTGGGGATAGAATTTCATTCTCTTTCCAAGACTTATAATATGACCGGTTGGAGATTAGGCTGGGCGGCAGGGAACCGGAAGGCAATAGAGGTTTTGGGAAGATTTAAATCAAATGTTGATTCAGGAGTATTCCAAGCAATTCAATATGCCGGAATAGAAGCTCTGGAAGGGCCTCAAGACTGTGTAACGGAGATGCGCCAGGTATACCAGGAACGCCGTGATATAGCTCTGGAAGGTTTAAAAAGAATGGGATGGGATGTAAAACCACCTCAGGGAAGTTTCTACTTCTGGATTCCAGTACCCAAAAACTATACCGCAGCTTCATTTTCCGAAGCCGTTTTGGAAAAAGCGGGAGTTATTGTAACTCCGGGAAGCGGTTACGGTGACTATGGGGAAGGGTATGTTAGAATTGCCTTGACCATAGACAAACAGCGAATGATAGAAGCATTTGACAGAATGGAGAAGGCATTCGGAAAGGTTGAGTTTTAAGCAATGATAAAAAGCATGACTGGTTTTGGCCGTGGACAGGTTAATAATTCGGGTTATCAGGTTACTTGTGAAATCAGAGGAGTAAATCACCGCTTCTTTGATGCTTATATTAAAATGCCTCGCCGTTACAGCATTTTAGAGGAAAAAATAAAAGAACTGGCTAAAAAATACGTTACCCGGGGTCGGGTTGAAATAAGTATTAATATTGAGAAAACGGAAGAATCCGAGAGAACCATCAAGGTTGACAAAGGTTTGGTAATAGCTTATTATAAATCTTTGAAGGAATTAGCAGAAGATCTAAATATTTCACCGAATATTAAGATAATTGATTTATTTAGGCTGCCAGATGCATTTTCTCTGGACGATAAGGAAGAAGACCCTGAAGTGGTCGGGAAAGTTGTGGAAGAGTCCTTATACATGGCTCTGCAGGGATTTGATACCATGCGTGGCAGGGAAGGACAAAATTTGGTCGGCGACATTTTGCAAAGAAACCGGTTGATTGCATCTATGGTGGAACAACTGGAGGAAAGGTCACCGGAAGTTGCCCGGGAACACCAGGAAAAACTTCGTAAGCGGCTGGTAGAACTGCTGCCTCAAGAAGCAATTGATGAGAATAGAATAATTCAGGAAGCTGCTGTTTTTGGTGACAAAGCAAATGTTACCGAAGAAATAGTAAGACTAAAAAGTCATGTCAACCAGTTGGAAGAGCTTCTATCCGCAGCTGAAGCTGTGGGAAGGAAGTGCGATTTTTTAGTTCAGGAAATGTTCCGGGAAATTAATACTATTGCTTCAAAAGCCAACGACCTGACAATGAGTCAGATTGTCATTGATGCCAAGGCAGAGCTGGAAAAAATCAGAGAACAATTACAGAATATTGAATAGGCCAGGAGGTGAATCCGGTTAAGTCCGGGAGAAATGGATATTAAACTGGTAAACATTGGGTTCGGCAATATTGTAGCAGCTAATCGCATAGTTGCAATAGTCAGTCCTGAATCTGCACCCATTAAGAGGATTATTCAGGAAGCACGTGAAAAGGGTATATTAATAGATGCTACCTATGGAAGAAGAACCAGGGCCGTAATTATTGTGGATAGCGGACATGTGGTGCTTTCAGCTGTCCAGCCAGAAACTGTAGCAAATCGGTTAACATCAAAAGATAATATCAACGAGGAAGTGTAATTTGCTCGTAAGAGCGTAAAGTTATGGACAGAAAAGGCATTCTTTTTGTAATATCCGGTCCTTCAGGTGTAGGCAAAGGAACTGTCAAGGACGCTGTTTTGGAAAGAATAAAGGACATGAGATTGTCCATTTCGGTAACTACCCGGGCACCCAGGCAGGGAGAACTAAATGGCCGGGAATATTTTTTTGCTGGTGAGCAAGAGTTTCAGGATTTGATAGAAAAAGATCAGTTTCTGGAATGGGCTGATGTTTACTCCCACAAGTATGGTACCCCCAGGGATTTCGTTATGAAAAATCTCCAAAGCGGTCTGGATGTATTAATAGAGATTGATATTCAGGGGGCATTAAAGGTAAAAAGCAGAATGCCGGATGGAGTCTTTATTTTTATTGCCCCACCCAGTACCAAAGAATTGCAGTCACGCTTATGTGGTCGCGGTAAGGATTCACAGGAGAGCATAATTGAAAGGTTAGCATCCTGTGAAAAAGAGATGGAGCACATGAAATACTATGATTATGTAGTAGTGAATGATGTAGTCAAAAAGGCTGCAGATCAGATTGAAGCCATAGTTATGGCAGAACGATGTAAAGTAAAGAATATTAAAATTGAGGTGATCTGATTTGATTCCACCTTCCACGAGAGAATTATTGAACATTGGTAACAGCAAATATGCTGTTGTAGTAGCTGTTGCAAAAAGAGCCCGGATACTTTCGGAACAAAAGAAAAATGATGAGAATTTTAGGGTTTCCAGTATGGTAACCGAGGCTTTGGATGACGTTTATACCAAGAAAATTGAAATCCTGTATAAACCTGATAAATAGGAAGACTTATTCCGGATAAGGAGGTATTTGATGGCTAAAACCGTTGGAATCGGAATTACCGGTGGTATAGCTTCCTATAAGATTGCTGATTTAGTAAGTAGACTAAAAAAGGATAATATTGACGTTATTGTCATGATGACGGAAAATGCCACCAGATTTATTACCCCATTAACACTTAAAACCCTGTCTGATCGTGAAGTATTAACTGATTTATGGACAACTTCCCAGGAATATAAAGTTCAACATATTGGTGTAGCTGAGCAGCTCGATTTATTGGTTATAGCCCCGGCTACAGCTAATTTTATTGCCAAAATGGCAACCGGTATCGCTGATGATTTATTGTCAACGGTAGTGGTGGCGAATACTGCCCCGGTGCTGGTTGCTCCAGCCATGAATGACAATATGTATAAAAACCCGGTGGTGCAGGATAATATTAGGAAGCTAAAGAGTTACGGAATTACATTTATGGAGCCGGAAATCGGGAATCTAGCCTGCGGAACCACTGGAAAAGGAAGACTTCCGGAAATTGATCATATTTATGAAATAATTAACCAATTACTATTTCCTAAAAATGATCTTTACGGTAAAAGATTGATGGTAAATGCTGGTACAACCTGTGAAGATATTGATCCGGTAAGGTTTATTGCTAACCGGGGAACAGGGAAAATGGGCTATGCGATTGCCGAAGAGGCTGTTAGCCGGGGAGCGGATGTTATTCTGGTTTCCGGTAAATCTACCTTGCAACCTCCTGATGGAGCAAAATTCATTCAGGTATGGAGTGCGGAACAAATGTGTGCAGCCATGCTGGAATACCAGCCAGCTTGTGATATTATCATTGGTGCAGCTGCGGTGGGAGATTTCAAAATCGCTGCTGTGGCAGATCAGAAAATTAAGAAAACTGATAGTAAAGAACAAAAACTGGTTCTGGAACTGGTTGGTACGCCTGATATTTTAAGGGAATTGGGGAAAAATAAACAAGCAAATCAAATCATGGTAGGATTTGCTGCGGAAACAGAGCATGTATTGGAAAATGCCAAAAAGAAGTTAGCCAGCAAAAATCTCGATTTTATAGTAGCTAATGATGTAACTATGGATGGCGCTGGTTTTGCTGCTGATACCAATATCGTAACGTTTATTGCCAGAAATGGTGAAGTTGTTTCTTTGCCGAAAATGAGCAAAAGAGATGTTGCCGCTGCAATCATAGATAAAGTTGCAGACTTATATAAATAATTCCACAGAGGAGATGAATAGTTTGGCCAGAAGGCTTTTTACTTCCGAAGCTGTTACCGAAGGGCATCCGGACAAAATTGCAGACCAGATTTCAGATGCCATACTTGACGCTATTATTGCCCAGGACCCTCTGGCAAGAGTGGCAGTGGAAACTCTAGTTACTACTGGAATGGTTATGGTATCCGGTGAGATTACCACCCATTGTTATGCTGATATACCCAAAATTGTTCGTGCTACTATTAAAGAAATAGGTTATACCAGAGCAAAATATGGATTTGACTGTGACACCTGCGCTGTATTAACCTCACTTGATGAACAGTCCAGTGATATTGCGATGGGTGTTAATAATGCGTATGAGAATAAAAAGGGGTATGCAACCAGCGCGGAACTTGATCTAATTGGAGCCGGAGATCAGGGTATGATGTTCGGTTATGCCACTAATGAAACCCCGGATTTTATGCCCATGCCTATCTCCTTAGCCAACAGGATGGCTAAAAGACTGGCTGAGGTGCGCAAGGATGAAACAATACCTTATATACGTCCCGATGGAAAAACTCAGGTAACAGTTGAATACGTTGATGGAAAACCGGTAAGAGTGGATACAGTAGTTGTATCAACTCAACATCATCCCGAGGTAGATATTAACACCATAGAACGGGATATTATTCAGCATGTTGTTCAGGCAGTTATTCCTGCTGAAATGATAGATGAGAATACCAAGTATTATGTAAATCCCACGGGACGTTTTGTTATTGGTGGTCCTCAGGGTGACTGTGGATTAACGGGAAGAAAAATAATTGTAGATACATATGGTGGAATGGCTCGTCATGGAGGCGGAGCATTTTCCGGCAAGGACCCCACTAAGGTAGACCGCTCGGCAGCTTATGCAGCCCGTTATGTAGCAAAAAACCTGGTGGCGGCTGGGGTAGCTGATATTTGCGAGATTCAATTGGCCTATGCTATAGGGGTAGCTCATCCAGTTTCAATCATGGTGGACACCTTTAACACTAATAAGATTCCGGAAGAAAAAATTGAAGAGTTGGTCAGGGCCAATTTTGACCTCCGGCCGGCGGCTATTATAAGAGATTTGGACTTGAGAAGACCTATTTTCAAGAAAACTGCAGCCTATGGGCATTTCGGCCGTGACGACGCTGATTTTACCTGGGAAAAGACTGACAAGGCCGATGCAATAAGAAAGATGGCTGGATTGTAACAGCCAAGAGAATCATATAACGATGCAGACAGGCAAAATAATATAACTATCGCAGACTTAAATTTAAGATTAGTAGCTTAAAGGCGGGGTTAAACCCGCCTTATTGTTAGAAAAAGTTCTTAGAGGTCGTGTGCCAAAGCGGGGGCGGTGAGGCATATCCAGTTTGCGACAGTCTCCGGCAGTGGAAACACCAACGGCTTGCCTCGTGGGGGATGGGGCACCGCGTAGATTCACATCCGTGTTCAACTACGCTCTCACGACGTCCGTGTCGTTCGACCCCATCCCCCACAAGGACTTCGCCGGGTGTTTCTCACTGCCTCCGCCAACGTCGCTGCACTGGATATACCTCACCGCCCTGGTAGGGTTTATCAAAGAACTTTTTGGCTAATCAATTGTAAGTAAATCATGAAGATGGTGAAAAGAATATGACCGGGGTTGAGGTTCTAATTAACCTGCCATCCATAAAATTTAATAAGGGCTACTGGTATTGCGTTCCTGATAAGCTGGAAGACCAAGTTGAGGAAGGCAAACGAGTAATGGTGCAAATAGGCAAATTAATGCATGAAGGCTATATAGTTGCCGTTGAACAGAATTGCCTAAAAGTTGGACTAAAGCCGGTTGTTAAAATATTGGATGAAGTATCGGTTTTTGACCAACGCCTTTTAGAATTGGCCGGATGGATGGCGGAATACTATGTATGCCCTGTTTCACTAGCTTTAAAGGCAATGATACCCAGGTTATTAAGCAAAAAGAAGGCATGGGTCATTATTCCGGCAGTATCACGCGAGGAATTTGATAATATTAATTTAGAAATAAATAACAATATGGAATTAATGGAACGTCTATGGGCAGAAGGTGAAATGAGTTTTAGTACCGCCTTGAAATATACCACTAGATCGCAACTAAAAGATTTGGAGACGGATGGTTTAATAATCAATACCGGTTCTTATAAAGTAAGGCAACAGTTTAAAGCCGGTTATGTTTATGCAATTCTGCAATTTGATTATTACAAGGATATGCCGGCTTTAAGTAAGCGGGCTTCGCGGCAGGCTGAAATAATGGAACTAATAACAAATAAAGGTCAAGTTGATTGCGAATATCTTGATAAGTGTTACGCCCGAGCTACTATTAACTCACTTATAAATAAAGGGTATATAAAAATAGAAAAAAAAGGTATTCAGCAAATTGATACAAGATTGGTACTAACCCAGGAACAGGAAAAAGCACTGAATATAATAAATATGAAGATTGAAGCTGAATATTATGAAGAAATTCTGTTATACGGAGTTACCGGCAGTGGTAAAACCGAGGTTTATATAAAAGCTGCCGAACAAACTATAAAGCAGGGAAAAGGTGTTATTGTCCTGGTACCTGAAATAGCTTTAACCAGGCATCTGGTTTCATCGTTCAATGCCCGTTTCAGAAATATGGCCGTATTACACAGTGGCATGCCACCGGGAGAACGACATGATGAATGGAAAAGGATTAAAAATGGAGAAATAGACCTGGTCCTCGGGACGAGGTCGGCAATATTTGCACCGCTGCCTGCTATTGGACTTATCATTATTGATGAGGAACAGGAAACCACTTACAAACAAGAGGATTCTCCACGTTATCATGCTCGCGAGGTTGCAATCCGCAGGGCTCAGATGGATTCAGCTGTTTTTTTAGCAGGCAGTGCCACCCCATCGGTAGATACATTCTATAAGGCAATGAATGGCAAGATGACTCTGGTGACCATTAAGGAGCGGATAGGTGAAGCTAAATTACCCCGGGTAACAGTTGAGGACCTAAGGAAATCCTTCCATAATGGCGAAAAGAATATAATTTCTCCTTATTTACAGGAAAAGATAGAGCAGACAATTAATCGGGGTGAACAAACAATCCTTTTTATTAATAGGCGGGGATATGCACCAATTACCATATGTATGCAATGTGGCAGTATTGCGTCATGTCCAGATTGTTCAGTAGCCCTTACCTATCATCAGGACATTGACCAGAATGTATGTCATTACTGTGATTACCGGGCTAATATACCCAATCTATGTCCGGTTTGTGGAAGTACCCAGATACAACAAATTGGATTTGGCACCCAAAAGCTGGAAGAAGAAGTACATTCCCTATTTCCCGGTGCCCGTATCAGCAGACTGGACAGAGATACCAGCACGAAAAAAGGTGCTCAAAATACTATTTTAGAAGAAATGAAAAAACATCAAATTGACATATTAATTGGCACCCAGATGGTCGCCAAGGGCCTAGATTTCCCATATGTATCCCTGGTTGGAGTGGTCGATGCAGACGGTATGTTAAATATTCCTGACTTTCGGGCTGCCGAGAGATGCTTTCAACTAATAGTCCAGGCTGGTGGCAGGGCAGGACGCGGAGATTATCCGGGAGAGGTTGTAATCCAGAGCTACAATCCGGAAAATCCTGTAATTCAGATGGCTGCTCAACAGGATTATTTTAAGTTTTACCAGGAGGAAATCAAGTTAAGAAAGTTATTACATTATCCGCCCTTTACAAACTTATTGCGGGTAGTAATAAATTCTGATAATGAACCGGATGCCCGCAAGGTTTGCCGCGATATGGCCGAATATATAAATGAAATAATAGATGCCCGCGAGGAAGATATACAAATCTTAGGACCGGCACCATGTCCGATTAGTAAAATTAGAAACCGATATCGCTATCAGGTATTGGTCAAATGTGACAATTTACTATTAATATGTAGTATTGCTCAGTATATAATATATAGAGGTAATAATAATACCCGGGTAGAAATAGACATAAACCCGCTTATGACCATGTAAGGAGGAGAAAAATGGCAGTATATAAGGTAGTTGTAGTTCCTGATGAGGTTTTAAGAAACCATGCGGTACCTGTTGCCCGCGTAAATGATGGTGTTATTAGGGTACTTGATAACATGCGCGATACATTATATGCCGCAGATGGTGTGGGGCTGGCAGCACCGCAAATTGGTATTCCCAAACGCATTATAGTAGTAGATACCGGAGACAATTTTATTGAACTGATAAACCCGGAAATTACATCACGTGAAGGTTCTCAAATAGGGAGAGAAGGATGTTTGAGCGTTCCCGATACCGTAGGTATAGTCGATCGTGCTCAGAAGGTAACGGTTAAAGGCTTAAACCGAAATAATGAAATAGTAGAGATGGAAGCTGTAGATTTAACGGCTCGAGTCTTACAACATGAGATTGATCATTTGGACGGAGTCCTATTTATTGATAAGGCGGTACAAATAAAACGGAATAAGTAACCGGGAGGTGAACTTTTTGAATATAGTTTTTATGGGTACAGCAGCATTTGCTTTACCTTTTCTTAGCAAGATTGTTAATTCCGGTTATAATGTAGCCGGGGTTGTAACCCAACCGGACCGACCTAATGGACGTGGTAAAAAAACGGTGTTAACCCCGGTGAAACAATTGGCCCTGGAACTGAATATACCTGTTTTCCAGCCTACCCGGGTTAAAGAACCGGTTGCTATTGAGACAGTCCTGGCATGGGAACCCGATTTGATAATAGTAGTTGCTTATGGTCAGATTATTCCAGTGGAATTATTGGACTCTCCACACTTTGGCTGTGTCAATGTTCATCCCTCTTTATTGCCTCTATACAGGGGACCGGCCCCTGTTCAAAGAGCTATTATGGCCGGCGATGATATTACCGGTATTACTACCATGTTTATGGATAAAGGCCTTGACACCGGTGATATAATTATGCAAATACCTATAAAGATAGATGCGAACATGGATTGTGGCCGGTTGTTAAGTGTTTTGGCTGAGAAGGGCTCAGAACTATTAATTGAAACGATAGAAAGAATATCTGCCGGAGCAGTGGAAAGAATCAAGCAACGTGATGACCTCTCTACCTATGCCCCATTAATAACCAGAGAGGATGAACAACTAAACTGGTCAGAACCTGTTAGGTATCTAAATAACCGGATAAGGGCACTAAGTCCTTCACCGGGAACATACTCTTCTGTTAATGGCTCCAGATTTAAGATTTTTTCTGCTCAGGTAATTGAAGAGAATTCAGAAGGGAAACCAGGGGAAGTATTGGAAATTACTGATAACGGATTTATTGTTCAGACCGGGAAAGGAACACTTGAATTATTGGAGGTTCAAAAGGAGGGGAAAAGGCGCATGGCCTGCCCGGATTTTTTGAAGGGGTTTCCGGTTTTACCAGAAAACATACTGGGAACTTAGGAGGCAGTTATTTTGGAAACCAAAAAAAGGGTCTATCTGGGGCTTCTTTTAGCCAGTGTATTCATGGGAGTTGCAATGATAGGTCTGATATGGTATTTATTCAGTAACCGTGACATGTTGGCTAATATTTTGATGGTTATACTTGTTGCCGTTGCTGTAATTACTTGTTCTGTTATGTTAATTGGAATTGCTGGTATTATTATAATTATTATAAGGTCACGGACAGTTCCTTCTCTGGAAAACATAGCCAGGGTAGCAAATGACATATTATATCCATTTACCATTTTAACCGGAAAGATATTGGGTGTTAAACGGGGAAGAATACAGAGCTCGTATATCGCGGTGAATAATTTTCTAGTAACAGCTAGAAAACTTAAATTTCCACGTAAACGAGTTATGATTCTGGTTCCCCACTGTTTGCAAAACTCGGAATGTCCCCACAAAATAACTATGACGGTTGATAATTGTAAACAATGTGGAAAGTGTACGATTGGGGAACTTAAAAAGTTAGCTAAGAAATACAACGTAGTATTAAAAGTGGCCACCGGCGGAACATTGGCCCGAAGGTTTATTGAGCAGAGCAGGCCAGCAGGAGTAGTGGCTGTGGCCTGTGAAAGAGACCTTTCATTGGGAATCCAGGATACTGGTATATTGCCGGTTATTGGTGTATTAAATGAAAAGCCGAATGGGCCATGTATTAATACCTGTGTTAAGGTAGAAAATGTAGAGAAGGCACTTCAAATTATGTGCAAAGGAGATGAATAACTATGATGGGCTATTTAATATTTATTTTACCAGCCTTTATTCTATCGATATATGCCCAATTCAAGGTTAAATCAACATTTAATAAATACTCACAGGTCAGGTCATCACGGGGCCATACAGGTTCTGACGCAGCTGCTACTATTCTAAGGAGAAACGGCATGTCAGGACAAGTAGGTATTGAGGCGGTAGCAGGAACCCTTACTGATCACTATGATCCTTCAGCTCGGAAACTCAGACTTTCCGATGGAGTATATGGAGCTAACTCTATCGCAGCTATAGGAGTTGCAGCCCATGAAGTAGGCCATGCTATTCAACATAACCAACAATATGCTCCGCTGACATTGCGTAATAGTATAGTACCGATAACTAATTTTGCTTCTACGGCATCGTTTCCGATTCTGTTAATTGGATTCTTTCTTCAAAATATGAATTTTGTCATGATTGGTATTATACTTTTTTCAGCAGTAGTATTGTTCCATATGGTAACTTTGCCGGTAGAACTTAATGCTTCGAGACGGGCAGTTGTGCAATTGTCTGAGGCGGGAATAATTTCTGACGGAGAGGTGCCTATGGTTAAAAAGGTTCTTGGTGCAGCAGCATTGACTTATCTAGCTGCTACATTATCGGCTATAGCCAACCTTTTATATTATTTAATGATATTTTCCGGCGGGAATGATGAATAAATTGCGTAAAGATAAAATTAGAGAAAAGAATGAGACTATCGAAGAACCTCGGAGAGCTGCGCTGGAAATTATTGCTGCAGTTACACAGAAAGGTGCCTATGCTAATTTAGCCCTTGAAAAAGGTCTGCGCAGTGTAAACCTGGCAACTGAGGATAAACACTTGGTTACAGAAATAGTTAATGGAACCATAAGAATGTTAAAGCACCTGGATTGGGTGCTTAATCTTTTTGTTAAGAGACCAATGGTGAAACAAAATCCCTGGTTGCGAGATATTCTGCGGATGACATTATATCAGATTCTATTTATGGATAAAATTCCTGAATACGCAGCGGTAGATAGTGCAGTTAATTTAACCCGTATAAAAGTGGGTGGCCAACTGCCTAAGGTTTGTAATGGAGTATTACGCAATGTATTAAGGAATCGTAACCAAGTTACCTTTCCTTCCCGGGAACACCCAATTGATTATCTGTCTATTTACTACTCCCACCCGGAATGGATGGTAGAAAAATGGCTGACTGAATTTGGGCTTGAAGCTACTGAGCGTATGTTGAAACATAATAACCGTCCCACCGGTTTAACTCTAAGGTGTAACTTCCTGAAAGGAAGCCGGGAAGAATTAATCGATATACTCCGCCGGCAAAAGATAGAGTGCAGCAGTGATGAGTACATTCCCTGGTCGATACGGGTTGATTCCATGGCTGCAGGAATCCATGAAATAGATGCCTTTAAGTCAGGTTGGTTCTATATACAGGATGGTTCTTCCATGCTGGCGGCACCAATACTGGCACCTCAACCAGGAGAGTTGGTATATGACCTTTGCAGTGGTATAGGCGGCAAAAGTACCCACCTGGCAGAATTTATGCATAATCAGGGTCAGATTAAAGCAGTTGAAATTTATGAACAAAAATTACAGCTTTTAAATTATAACTGCCGGCGTTTGGGAATAACCATTGTGGAGAGTTTGCTCAAAGATATATCGACAATTGAAGAGGACTTGCCCAGGGCCCAGAGGGTATTACTAGATGCACCCTGTTCGGGACTCGGGGTGTTAAGCCGGCGTGCTGATTTAAGATGGCATAAGAATCCGGAAGAGATAAAGGAATTAGTAAATCTGCAAAATCTTCTCCTGGCCAAGGCGAGTCAACTGGTGGATAAGAACGGTAGATTGGTCTATACTACCTGTACAATAAATACAGCCGAGAATCAACAGGTGGTAAATGAATTTTTGAAAAAGAATCCCGAGTTTTGCCTGGAAAACATGAAGGAAAACCTGAGTTTTTTCCCTCTGGACCAGGATGATAGAAACCAGGCAGAAACAGGGATGTTAACCTTATTACCGGGAAAGTATTTAACAGATGGTATGTTTTATGCGAGTATGAGGAGGAACTGAGATATCGATTATGATCGAAAATAATAAGGTAGAATTGCTGGGCATGAGCGAAGTGAAACTGCAAGAATTCATGGCTGCCAACGGAGAAAAACCTTTCCGGGGCAGGCAGATTAACCAGTGGATCTATAAAAAAGAAGTCAGCTCATTTTATGATATGAATGATTTACCCAAAGAGCTACGGCAAAAACTGGATGAAATTGCTGTTGTATCAATTCCACGCGTACTTAAACAAAGGGTTTCGCAGGATGGGACCAGAAAGTTCCTGATGGAATTGGTGGACAAAAAAAAGGTAGAAACTGTGGTTATCCCCCAGAGCAGAGATAAGAATACCAAGTATTCACTTTGTATATCCAGTCAGGTAGGATGTCCGATTGGATGTAGTTTTTGTGCTACAGGTAATTCAGGGTATCAGAGAAACCTTTTGGCTTATGAGATTGTCGGACAAGTACTCGGTTCCAACCGGGAAATAGTGAAACGTCTGAAATATGACGCAGCCAGACTTATTACTAATATTGTCTATATGGGGATGGGAGAACCGCTATTAAATTATGACGAAGTAATAAAATCTATTCATATATTGAATGATCCCAGGGGGGTAAATATAGGGCAAAGACACATAACAGTATCAACTTCTGGCGAGGTAAATGGCATTAATCGATTAGCCTCGGAAAACCTGCAGATTACGCTGGCAATTTCTTTACATGCCGGTAATAATGCACTTAGAGACGAGTTAATACCAATGAACCGCAAATATCCTTTGGAAAAATTGATTAAAGCAGTGGAAGGGTATATAAGTAATACTAATCGCCGTGTTACGTTTGAATATGTTATGCTTGATAATGTAAATATTGAAAAGAAGGATGCCCGGGATCTTATAGCATTGCTTAAACCAATGCTGGCGAATATTAATCTTATTCCTTATAATGAAGTCAGTGGGCTTGAATTCAGGAAACCCCCCGCCAATAAGATTAAACAGTTTTATGAGTGGCTTGTTGAAGGGGGACTGAATGTAACTTTACGGGAAGAACGAGGAGCAGATATTGAAGCTGCCTGTGGACAGCTAAGCGCAAAAAGAGATAGATGATAAGATTGAACCTTTTTTGGGGGAAAGAAAAGGGTTAGTTTGAGGTGTAGCAATGAAAGCTGTTGGTATTTCCGAAATAGGTCTGGTTCGTCAGAAAAACGAGGATAGTTTTCTGGTAGATCAAGAACACGGTTTGTTTGCAGTTTGTGATGGCATGGGAGGCCATAAAGGTGGAGAAGTAGCGTCCCGTTTAGCTGTTCAGACTATCGCGGGCAATGTTAGTTTTAAAACTGCTGACGAAGCCAGAGAAGCATTAACTAGTGCCATAGAAAAAGCAAATGTTATTATTCACCAGGAGGGTCTGGAAAATATTGATCTACAAGATATGGGAACTACTGTAACAGCGGTTGCCTTTATTGATGATCAGATGGTGGTAGCTCATGTGGGTGATAGCAGTCTGTTCTTAATTCATGACAATTCTGTTACTAAAATAACCAGAGATCATACCCTGGCTGAAAAAATGATTATAGATGGCTTGCTAAATGCGGAGGAGATACGAAAGAATGCATATAATCACATTTTAACCAGAGCGGTAGGAACATCAGAGAATATAGTAATAGATATATTTGTCAGAGAAGTTGCCGGGGGAGATATTATTCTGCTATGTACGGATGGTTTAACTGATTTACTTGAAGAACAAGATATTAATAGAATTGTCGCAGATCAAAATGATCTTAACCAAACGGCACAAGACCTTATTAACCTGGCACTTACCAGAGGTGGACATGATAATATTACCACCGTTCTGATAAGTGTTTAATGAGGAGGTAAATACTTTGGAAGGTATGGTTCTTGGGAACCGCTATGAATTAATCGAAAAAGTCGGCGAAGGTGGCATGGCTACAGTATATAAGGCACGTTGCCGGATACTGGATAGAATTGTAGCAATAAAAGTTCTTAAAGAGGAATTATCACGCGATAAGAGTTTTGTAGAAAAATTCAGGGTTGAAGCTCTGGCTGCAGCACGCATATCACATCCGAATATTGTTAATATATATGATGTCGGTCAAGAAGATGAGATTCATTATATAGTGATGGAATATGTTGACGGTAAGACTCTCAAAGAAGTGATTTGCCGGCAGGCACCATTACCTATTGCCAGGGCAGTTGACATTGCTGTCATGATTTGTGATGGAGTACACCATGCTCATCAAAAAGGTGTAGTCCATAGGGATATAAAACCCCATAATATTTTAATTACTGATACAGGTATTGTTAAGGTTGCAGATTTTGGAATCGCCCGGGCAATAAGCAGTGCTACCATAACCTTTGGTGGAAATATGGTAGGGTCAGTTCATTATATTTCACCGGAACAAGCCCGGGGTGAGCCGGTAAATCGCACCACCGATATCTATTCCATTGGTTGTGTCTTGTACGAAATGGTTACCGGTAAAGTTCCGTTTGATGCGGAAAGTCCGATTACGGTGGCGTTGAAACATATTCATGACGATGTACCATCACCAAAAGAAATAAATGATGAAATACCGGAGGCATTAGAGGGAATAATATTAAAGGCAATGGCAAAAGTCCCAGGACACCGTTTTGCTACTGCCGAGGAAATGCGAAATACTTTATTAAATGTTCATAGTAATGGATTTTCTATCTACGGGGATAGAAATGAAAAAACCCTGGTCAGACCTCTACCGGCTGGCGAAAGGAATGACGCTGTTTTGAAGAAAAAGAGAAAATTACGTCCTATGAATATTGCGATAATAGCAATAGCCCTATTAGGTTTGCTTTCAGGGGCAATTTTTATGATGGGCGGTAATCTTTTTGGTTCTGAAGTTGTAGTGCCTAATATTAAGAACATGGACATAAAAGAGGCCAATTTAAAACTAAAGGAATTGGGCCTCAAAATGAATGTTATTGACGAGCAATATGATGATAAAGTGGATAAGAATAATATTATTTCCCAGGAACCGTCCCAAGGACAGAAAGTAAAAAAAGGCCGGGAAATTAAGGTGATTATCAGCAAAGGATCCCAATTGCTTAAAGTACCCAACCTGGTGGGTTATGATCTTAATGAGGCGGAAATAATGTTACAGAATAAGGGATTGAGGCTGGGTAGAACAGAAGAAACATTTGATGATCGGTTTGCTGAAGGCCAGGTTATATCTCAAAACCCTGAAGCCGGTGAGAAAATTAGTGAAAACAGCAAAGTGAATGTAGTAGTAAGTAAGGGTAGGGAGAAAAAACGAATAACTATGCCCAATCTGGTAGGATTAACCCTTCAGGAGGCCAGGACTAAATTACAAGAAAATAAACTGGTTCCCGGTGAAGTTAAGAGAGAGGAAAGTAACCAGTATTATAATGATCAGGTTATTTCTCAGGATACAGCTGCGGGAGTCCAAGTGGAGGAAGAAACCACAGTTAATCTGATAGTTAGCAACGGACCAGGGCCGATGACTCAGACTAAAGCAATTGAGTTTACTCTTCCTGCCCAACAGGAATACTATAAAGTTGTTATTAGTGTAAGTGACCGACAGGGGGAGAGAGAAGTATACAATCAACTACACCCGGCATCTGATACGGTAAATGTAGTTGTAAGTCATTTTGGAAGCGGAAGTGCTGAAGTTTCTCTCAATGGCAGACATTTTAAAACATATTCACTATAGCCCGGAGGTGAATTATGACTGTAACCCTGGTAGAAGGGCTAGTCTTAAAAAATTATAATAGTTTCTATTATGTTCAGGATAACATTAAGAACCTGTATGAATGTAGAATTCGGGGAAAAGTTAAGACCAGAATCGTAAGCGGAGACAGGGTGCTTATTACTCCGCTGGAAGATGGAAAAGGGGTACTGGAAAAATTATTGCCCCGAAAAAATGAATTAATTCGGCCCAAAATAGCTAATGTATCTGTGGTACTTATTGTAATGGCTAGTGAAAAGCCTGCGCCCAGTTTAATGCTATTAGACCGATTATTATTTCTGACCATTTACAGTAAACTCAGTCCGGTTATAGTGCTTAATAAATCTGATTTACCCTGGGACAATAAAGCCCGAACCATAATGGATTATTACCCCCGGAGCGGGTTTGAGTTTATAATAACATCAACCAAAAAGGGGATAGGTATTGAGAAATTAAAGGAAACCATAAATAATCAAATAGCGGTACTAGCAGGTCCTTCCGGAGTAGGAAAATCAAGTTTACTTAATACGTTATATGACGGGCGCACGGTTGAAACCCAGGAAATAAGCAGGAAACTAGGCCGGGGAAAACACACTACCCGCCATGTCGAACTATATCCGCTGAATTCGGGTGGATGGATAGCTGATACTCCCGGTTTTAGTGTACTGGAGCTACCTTCTATAAGGCGTGAAGATTTAACGCATTATTTTCCAGATTTTGCTTCCTACAGTAATACATGTCGCTTTGCAAATTGCCTGCATTACAAAGAAAAAGAATGTGGTGTTAAGCAAGCTGTGTTGGAAGAAACAATTATTCCGGAAAGATATAATAACTATGTAGCTATGCTGGAAGAAGTCATTGAAAACGAGAGGTGCTATAAATGATCATAGTCGCTCCTTCATTATTGTCAGCGGATTTTGCCCGCCTGGCTGATGAAGTTAAAAACGTCCAAAATGCTGGTGCTAACTGGCTGCATATTGATGTTATGGACGGGCATTTCGTACCTAATCTTACTATTGGTCCCCAGGTGGTAAAAGATATTCGTAAAGAGACTTCGCTTTTTATGGATGTCCATCTCATGATAGAAAAGCCAGAAAATCTTATTCCGGAATTTATTAAAGCCGGAGCTGATTTAATTACTGTCCACTGTGAAACCTGTCTTCACCTGCACCGGGTGATTTACATGATTAAAGATGCAGGAATCAAAGCAGGAGTGGCCTTAAATCCCGCTACCCCGGTTTCAGCAATTGAGAACATTGTTGAAGATGTTGACCTGCTGCTGGCTATGAGTGTAAACCCGGGATTCGGTGGTCAGAAGTTTATAACCGGGGTTCTTAAAAAAATCAAACAAATGAAGCTAATGCTTGACAATGTTAATCCCTCAGCCTACCTGGAGGTTGACGGGGGAATAAATGATATGACAGGGCGGCAAGTAGTAGATGCGGGATGCAATGTACTTGTAGCTGGTTCCTATATTTTTAATTCCACAGATATCAATATAGCTGTAAAAAGTTTATTGGACCTATAGGATTGGACTCTTTGGCGAGTTGTGTCACTTGACCATAAAAAGCAATGGTGTTAATATAATCGTAAGTTAATAATTAAACCTTTCTTCGGGGATGGGTGGAATTCCCTTTCGGCGGTATAGCCCGCTAGCCTTTATGGCATGATTCGGTGAAAGTCCGGAGCCGACAGTAAAAGACTGGATAGGAGAAGAAGGGCCATTGGTTATATGCGCATGTGCGGCTTGTTATGGTGCGCTTATTTATGGTGGCCAGTAAGAAAAACCCCGATTTTGTCGGGGTTTGTTGTTTTTATAGAGGTGTTGGGATTGAATAATATTGATGATGAAAGCTATATGCAAAGAGCCCTGGAATTAGCGGGGAAAGCCCAAGGGCGCACCAACCCCAATCCGATGGTTGGTGCAGTATTGGTTAAAGATGGTCGTATCGTTGGGGAAGGATATCATAGAAAAGCCGGCACATCGCATGCCGAAATTCATGCCTTAAATGCGGCCGGGGATGAAGCCCAGGGCGCAGTCCTTTATGTAACCCTGGAACCTTGCAGCCATTATGGGCGAACCCCTCCCTGTGCTGAGGCGGTGGTAAAAGCTGGTGTAAAAAGGGTGGTAGCAGCTATTCTGGATCCTAATCCTAAGGTAGCTGGCAGAGGGATGGAGATACTGGCTAAAGCCGGGATTGTAACACAAGTAGGTGTCCTAGAGAGTGAAGCCCGGAGGCTAAATGAAGTCTTTTTTAAATATATAAAGACCGGGCTGCCTTTTGTAACCCTGAAAACCGCCATGAGCTTAGATGGCAAGATTGCCACCCGGACAGGCAATTCTCAATGGATAACCAATGAATCTTCCCGTGAATATGTGCACCAATTACGGAATATCAATGATGCAATTCTGGTGGGAATTGGTACTGTTGTGAAGGACAATCCCAGGCTAAATACCAGGCTTAATATTGACAACAAGCGAGATCCGGTAAGAGTTGTTATTGACGGTAATCTGGATATACCATGGGATAGCAATATTGTACAAACTGCCCGGGAACAACGCACTATAGTATTTACTTCAGCCATTAGTGCCGGTGAGAAGGCCGAGATATTAGAGAACTATGGGGTGGAAATAATCAGATTAAATAATAAAGCTGAACAACTGCCCATCGAAAAGGTCCTTAAAATCCTGGGAGAGATGGAGATATGCAGCCTGCTGGTGGAAGGCGGAGGAGAAATCAACGGATATATGGTGCAAAATGGCCTTATTGATAAGGTTCACTGGTTCATTGCTCCCAAAATAGTAGGCGGAAAAACAGCCCCTTCTCCGGTAGGAGGTACAGGCATCGAACTAATGAATCAAGCTCGGGAACTCCGAGATGTGGAAATTACAAGATTTGATAAAGACCTGATGATAACCGGCTATTTCAATTAAATTCGCGTAATCATAAAAAATCTGTGTACGACGAAGCTACAAGCGGGGTGATAGTATTTTTACCGGAATAATTGAGGAACTGGGAACAGTAGCTAGAATAGAGAAGGGCAGCAGATCCAGCCGACTAAATATATCGGCCACAGAAGTTCTCTCCGATGTTAAATTGGGGGATAGTATTGCCGTTAACGGAGTATGTTTAACCGTGGTCCAGTTTAATAAGGATAGTTTTTGGGCTGATGTTATGGCGGAAACTGTTGACAAGACAACCCTAAAAACTTTGCAAGGTGGCAGCCGGGTCAATTTGGAGCGTGCCGCTCGCCTGGGGGATAGAATGGGCGGACATCTGGTTCAGGGTCATGTCGATGGAGTAGGTACTCTAATTGGCCGGGAAAAACTTGATATTGCAATTATATTACGAATTAAGGCACCACCAGAGGTTATTAAATACACAGTACCTAAAGGGTCTATTGCTATTGATGGTATAAGTTTGACAGTCATAGATGTAGAGAAGGATTGGTTTACGGTTTCACTTATCCCTCATACCGCTCAAAAGACTATTCTTGGTTCTAAGAAACCAGGTGATATAGTAAATTTGGAATCTGATATTATTGGCAGGTATGTAGAAAGACTTGTAAAACAGGAATCAATTACTGGCGACACCGAATTAAGTATGAACTTTTTAAACAAACATGGATTTTTGTAAGGGAGGTAGTAACATGTTTAACACCATAGAAGAGGCAATTGAGGATGTCAGACAGGGCAAAATGGTCATTTTGGTTGATGACGAGGACCGGGAGAATGAAGGAGATGTAATAGTCGCAGCAGAAAAGGCAACTCCTGAGATTATCAATTTTATGGCCAGCAATGCCAAAGGCTTAATTTGTGCTCCTATGACCGGAGAAAGGCTTGATGAACTGGACATTCAACCCATGGTAGTGGAAAACACTGATAATCATGAAACCGCTTTTACCGTTTCGGTAGATCATGTTTCATGTACAACCGGTATTTCGGCCTTTGAAAGGGCTAATACCGTAAATGCTTTGATATCATCAGACAGCAAGCCATCTGATTTTAGAAAACCGGGGCATATTTTCCCCTTGAGGTATAGGGATGGGGGAGTTCTTAGGCGGACCGGTCATACTGAAGGTTCCATAGATTTGGCCAGACTGGCAGGTCTTCATCCAGCAACAGTAATATGTGAGATTATGAATGATGATGGTACGATGGCCAGAGTTCCTCAACTTTTTGAGTTTTGCCAGAAGCATCAAATTAAGATTGTAACCATAGCTGATCTCATTGAATATCGTCGTCGTCGTGAGATACTTATTCGCAGAGTTGATGATGCCAAGCTTCCCACCATGTATGGGGATTTTACAGCGGTAGCATATGAATCTTTATTAGATGGGAAGGGCCATATAGCTCTGGTAAAAGGACAATGGGAAAAAGATGAACCAATCCTGGTAAGAGTTCATTCAGAATGCCTTACCGGTGATGTTTTTGGTTCCTGCCGCTGTGATTGTGGTGAACAACTGGCAACTGCTATGAGTATGATTGAAAGAGCCGGCAAAGGAATTCTTCTCTATATGCGCCAGGAGGGAAGAGGAATTGGGCTTCTTAATAAAATTAAAGCTTATAAATTACAGGATAAAGGCCGTGATACGGTAGAAGCCAACCTCGAACTGGGTTTCCCGGAAGATCTCAGGGATTATGGTATAGGAGCCCAAATCTTAGTAGACCTGGGGGTAACTAAAATGCAGCTTATGACCAACAATCCTAAGAAGATTAAGGGATTAGAGGGTTATGGCCTGGAAGTAGTGCAAAGGGTTCCCATTGAAGTGGCAAGTAAAATGGAAAACCGCAGATACTTGCAGACCAAGAAGGATAAGATGGGACACCTGCTGGCTTCGTTATAAGGCGTAATGGGAAAATTCAACACAGGGGGACACAGATTAAGTTGGAAGGAAATGTAGGTTTGTGTCCTAAGGCTGGTGTAATTAAAACTAGATTCCTAATGTTAACTTGTTAGACGTTAGGGTTCATAGGCTCTTAACTATAAGCAGGCAGTTTAATATGGAAAGGACGGATTTATTAGTGGCACAGATATTTGAAGGGAATTTAATAGGAGAAAATCGCAGGTTTGGAATAGTGGTTTCCAGATTCAATGAATTTATAACCAACAAACTTTTATCTGGCTGCCTCGATGCCCTAACCAGGCACGGAGTAGACCCTGATAATATTGATACCGCCTGGGTACCGGGAGCATTTGAGATGCCATTGGCAGCCCAAAAAATGGCAGCCAAGAATTATGATGCAGTAATCTGCCTGGGAGCAGTTATTCGTGGAGCAACACCACATTTTGACTATGTATCCTCGGAAGTGGCCAAGGGGGTAGCTCAGGTAGGCCTCAACTCAGGGGTTCCGGTTATTTTCGGAGTTATCACTGCTGATACCATTGAACAAGCTATTGAAAGAGCCGGCACAAAAGCAGGAAACAAGGGAGTAGATGCAGCAGTTGCCGCTATAGAAATGGCCAATTTATTGAATGAAATAGGGTAGTAAACCTAGGTAGGTTAAGAGGAGGAGTCAACTTTTATGTTAACTTCTCCTTTAATCTTAGTGGTCAAGTGCTGCTCAGAGTTATATACTCTAGTGAACTTGATATGCCTTACTACCTTGCGCATCACGCCTATAGATAAAGTACCCATAGATAAATCGTTGATATGATAATTGATACCAGCATTAACGGGAAGGCTATTTTCATATATCCCAGGAATGTTATAGGGTGGCCATGCCGGGCAGAAATTCCTGAAACAACCACATTGGCAGACGCACCAATAATAGTGCCGTTTCCTCCCAAACATGCTCCCAGTGACAGGGCCCACCAAAATGGGGAAATAGACATATGACTTATATGTCCAAACTCCTTAATTAAAGGAATAAAAGTAGCTACAAAAGGTATGTTATCTATGAATGCTGATGCTATAGCTGAAAACCAGAGCAGGAGAATAGTAGTGGCTTTCAGGTTACCGTGGGTAAGGCTTACTGCTTCCCGGGCCATTTTTTCAATTATACCTACTTTTTCTAATCCTCCCACCATGATGAATAATCCGATAAAGAAAAATAATGTAGCCCATTCCACTGTCTTAAGAATTTCATCGGGATCATCCCTGGTTATTAACAATAGCAGAGCGGCCCCGGCCATGGCTATGGTAGCTGACTCCAGACCCAGAGACTGGTGAAGAATAAATCCCAATATAACTATAGCAACAACAGTTAGCGATTTTTTTAGCAATACCGGATCTTTAATAGCATCGCGTGGATTCATGGCTTTTATTTTTGCCTTATTTTCTTCGGTGGCATGAAGCTGGTTCTTAAAAATGATTTTTAACAACCATATAGTTACTACAAAAATCACAATTATTATTGGAGTTAGATTATAGACAAAATCCATAAAGCCTAAATGAGCTGCGCTTCCTATCATAATATTAGGCGGATCACCAATTAATGTTGCAGTTCCGCCTATATTAGAAGAGAGAATCTCGGCAATGAAAATAGGAACCGGGTTAATGTCTAACGCTTCACAAATGGAAATAGTAACAGGTACTATAAGTAGTACGGTTGTGACATTGTCCAGAAAAGCTGAGGCCACAGCAGTTACAACACTTAGGGCAATAAGAATTTTAATAGGGTCGCCACCAGCTCGATGGGCTGCTTTAACAGCCATATATTCAAAAATACCGC
>JBDKUD010000160.1:0-4667 GCA_039679805.1 Syntrophomonas sp.
GCGTTGAATTATTTTAACACCCCAAGAATAGTTCGGGCTAGTTTGTCGGGGTCGTGCCAGGCGACACCGGTGTCAGCTAGTAGGTCTTGTTTTAATATTTTTATTCCCATTTTAATGATTTCTGCATCAGCTTCCAGGACTGGTACGGCCTGTTCTTGACGATAACGGTTTAAGCGTTCTTCATCTATGGCACCAGTATTAATAATAACATAATCAAATATCTGCCGACCTATATGCTCCATAATTACTTTTAAATGATCAGCGGAATTATAATTGTCGGTTTCACCCTGCTCGGTCATAATGTTATTAACATAAATAGTTGTAGCCTCTGATTGAGTAATGGCTTCGGCAACCCCATTTACCAGGAGGTTGGGGATAATACTGGTGTAAAGGCTCCCCGGGCCAACTACCACGACATCTGCTTCCATTATAGCTTTCAGTGTATCTGGAACCGGCATACATTGTTGCGGTATAAGAAATAATTTATCAATACTTTTACTATATCCCCTAATTGAAGTTTCACCGGTAATAGTGTTGCCATCCTGCATTTTTGCCCCCAGGGAAACATGTTCCAGAGTAGCAGGAAGAACTGTCCCCCTTACTGCCAGCACCTTACTAACTTCTTTAATGGCAGAAATAAAGTCGCCCGTAATTTCCGTCATCGCCACTAACAGCAGATTCCCCAAATTATGTCCCCCCAGACCGTTGCCTTGAATAAAACGGTGTTGGAAAACCTTATCCATGAGAGTTTCGGTTTCGGCCAGAGCTACCAGGCAGTTGCGAATATCTCCCGGGGGGAGAACCCCCAGTTCATTCCTCAGCCTGCCTGAACTTCCGCCATCATCAGTAACTGTAACTATCGCAGTAAGGTGGGAAGAATATTTTTTCAAACCCTTTAATAGTACTGATAACCCGGTTCCCCCTCCAACCACAACGATGCGGGGCTCGTTATTTATGCTTCGCATTTACTCCTCCAGTTTATATCTAGATATATCTCTATGTTTTATAAGTACCCGATAGCCCATATTTTTAAGCTGTTTACCAATATAATCAGCCAGTACAACGGAACGATGCTGACCACCGGTACAACCCACTGACAGAGATAAATTGGTTTTTCCTTCTTTTATATAATTGGGAATGAGAAATCCTAACAGATTGAGAAAGCGACGGGAAAAAGAAGCAGTTACCGGTGATTCCAATACATATTCGATAACCGGCTTTTCCTCACCGGTCATAGTCCTCATTACCGGGTCATAAAAAGGATTCGGGAGAAATCTGACATCCATTACGATATCAGAATCAAGAGGAATGCCCAGTTTATAGCCAAAAGAAACTACGTTGACGGAGAATCCCCCGGACTCTTTTTCCTGGTACATATTAGTTAACTTTTCCTTCAACTCCTTGGGGCTAACATTTGAGGTATCTATGATTATATTAGCTTTACCGCGCA
This sequence comes from Syntrophomonas sp., assembly GCA_039679805.1. Classification (GTDB taxonomy): domain Bacteria; phylum Bacillota; class Syntrophomonadia; order Syntrophomonadales; family Syntrophomonadaceae; genus JBDKUD01. The sequence goes on from JBDKUD010000160.1 coordinate 1,451, forward strand.
GTTCTTCCAGCATGCTTCTTTCTACTCGAATAGAATCCAATAGCCGTCCGGTAGTAGTTAAGGGATGCCGGCGCCGTGATTCTTTAAAGCGGCGAACCAGGACATCATCTGATGCCTCCAGATATAGTATTTCGTAGGGAATATCCATTTCCTGCAGTTCGTCCAGGGCAGTAGATAAATCATGGAAAAACTCCCCGCCACGAACATCAATAACCAGTGCCACTTTGTCAATTTTCCCTTCCGATTGCATACCCAGTTCGATAAACTTGGTAAGCAAGGTAGGAGGTAGGTTATCTACACAATAGTACTCTAGATCCTCAAGACAGTTTATCACCTGGCTTTTTCCGGCTCCCGACATGCCGGTTATTATGAGTACATGTAATGCCGCAGCTTCTTGCACCATCTTGAATACCCCCCGTTCCCAGTGAGATTGACAACTCTCTCCTCATTAATACCCAGCTTCTGAACAGCTTGAACCCCATATTCCAGGTATCCTACGGTATCCTGAAAATGAGAATCACTGTTAATAATGAATTCGACTCCGACTTGCTCTGCTTTCATTATATCAGAAATACCCGGTTGACCGTGTCCGCAATTAATCTCAAATAAAACTTCATTTCGCAGACAGGCCTGGGCTACTTCCTCAATATCGACCTTAAAAAACAAACCGGGATGGGACAGAATGTCAATTTGCGGGTTTTTGTTGAGCACCTCTACGATGGCTTCGGTATTGGCATTTATTGCTTTCTGGCGCTGTTTTTTTCCCAGATGGCGCAGGGAGTTCTGTGCAAACAGTCCAATTCCTTCATCCAACGAGGTGGGCAGCGTATATGGATGCAACCCGGCAATTAATATATCGAGCTGTTCAATTACCTCATCCGGAATATCCAGGGTTCCCTCGCGATCGCGTATGTTGGCTTCCGCTCCCAGTAAAACCCGGGGGTTACCATCCTGAGCATTGATCTGGTCAATGGTTTTACGTAAATCCAGGTAAACTCCGGCATCTTTTACCCCAATTACCGCCGCGAGAGGACCATGGTCAGTTATTGCCACTTCTTTTAAGCCCCGTTTCCGGGCCGCAGCTACGATTTCTTCTACGGTTTGCCTCCCATCACTATTATAGGAATGTGTATGATAATCACCATAAATCTCCATAATCAGCACCACCTAAACGAATTCAACACAGAAGGACACAGATTTTGTTGGATTTACACAGATTGTTAATTGTAAGAATGCAAAATATTTTTTCAGCTGATCATATTTTAATCATCGGAGAATGTACTAATTTCTGTCCTATCATAAAAAGCGTTTTTCTAACCTGTATACCGGATGTTTAGCGAATGAGGATTTTGCATTTTTCTAATAAATTAATCGGTAATTTGTTAGATGTCATCCTGAGGCAAGGCCGAAGGATCTAGATTCTTCACTTCGTTCAGAATGACAGCTCAGAGTAACCTGATTGTTTTTTTGAATTATGCAAAAACCCCGAATAAGTAATTATTGATATCTGTGTTAATCATAAGTAAATCTGTGTACGAGCGAAGCGAGTCAGTGTTGAATCGCCCCGCTTAATCTTTTGCCAGCTCGGCTTTCAGGTAATCGATGACCTTTACCGGGGTGGGATTTAGCCCGTATTCCAGCGCCAGGTAGGTACTGGCATAATCCCCCACATAGGTAAGTGAATAAAATTGAGCTAGGAACGATTTACCTTGTCCAGTAATCTCTAATATATTTTTCACTCTATCTTTAATTATATTTTTGCTAATTTCTATTCTTTTATTTATCCGCTCTTTATCTGATTGACAGCGTAGGATAATTATTGCCAGTCGGGATAGTAATTCAGGTGGAACTTCAAACCCTACTATCTCGTTATGATTAAGTTCGGGAAAAACATTATAATAGGCAGGAGATTTGGCATTTTCATTTATCTGTGCTTTCCAGCGCAGGGCAGCAATCTCAGACGTACCTGAGACGCCCCAGATGACCGGAATAGAATCTTTCATCCGGGCAGCAATAACCTTAGCCTTATTATCAGGTGCATCCACCCGGGGACTTAGTGCTTCTCTCAGCCCCTGCAGGACTAATACGACTTCCTCCAAATCAGCTGTTACACCCTGTAATAGACCCATCTTTTCTAAAGCCAATGCCAGCGGTGCAAAAAGATACCCGGTAGCAGCCCGGGGAACCAGACCTCCTGGTACTTTTATGATTGTATAACCATCATCCTGCCCCATTTCCATAAGCTTACCCCCGGCTGTCAGGCAAATGATATCAGCTCCTTTACTCCGAGCCTGCTGGTAGGCACTAAGAGTTTCTTCGGTATTTCCGGAATAGCTTACCGCAAAAACCAGAGTATCCGGACCAGTATACTCAGGCAGATCATAGTCACGGTTAACCAGCACCGGTATATTAGCTTTTTGTAGAGCATAGCTCCTTAGAATATCCCCGCCAATTGCTGACCCACCCAGACCGGTAACTATTATGTTGTGATAATTACGGTTGTATTGGGCAACATCAATTTCCAACCTGAGACTCCTGTCAAACTGGTCAGGCAACTCATACAGAAAACCCATCATCTTCTCAGGTGTCAATTCAGTACTCATTGTAGATACCTCCTTCTAATTCAACACGACTCTAAATTCAACACACAACCTTAATAGCGACCACTAGGGAGCATCAGTGGTTCCCGTAGGGTTAAGGACACAGATTTCAATTGGATTTACACAGATTTTTTTATATATAAAGTTGTGAAATGTTTTTTTAGCTTACATATCTTAACCATCGGAAAGGCACTTAATTTACGTCTTAATATTTAGCCTTTATAAACTATTGTTTAGCTAATCAATATATGTTAGTTTCTTACATTTACATCTGTGTTAATCCTTTTAAATCTGTGTACGAGCAAAGCGAGTCAGTGTTGAACTTAAAATCTATGCCCTTCTATGCTGAATCTATTCCCTATTTTCCAGCGCGAAGGCTATGCACCCCAGCAATCCAATGTCTTCTCCCAGGTTTGAAACGGTTATTTTAAGTTTTTCGCTATCCATTCTAAATATACTAGATTTTACCATAAGAGTCACCGGTTCCAGCAGCAGGTCTTTTAGTCCAACTCCCACTCCTCCGGCTAGAACTACTATCTCCGGATTGAATACATTAACCAGATTAGCAATACCTTGACTAAGCCGTTCTATAACCCGGTTAATAATGGCCAGGGCCT
>JBDKUD010000435.1:0-12817 GCA_039679805.1 Syntrophomonas sp.
GAAGCGATACCGATACCGATATTTTTCAGTGAACCGCCGAAACCGCCCATTGCATGGCCCTTGAAGTGAGTATATACCAGAAGGGAATCATAACGCAGCAGATGACTGCCGACAGCAACTTCCGTTAGATGATCGCCGGGAACATAGCCCTGGCCTTGGGCAAGAAATTCTTTCATTCCCGGTACCGGCAGCAAAATATCGCCATCTTCGTCCAGAATATCAACCGGGCAAAAATCGAAGCCGTTCGTTTTAATCACTTCACGATGGCTGGCAGTTTCATAACGCGGGCCAGGATAAAGCACATTGCATTCCACAATCGTACTGCCCGGAATTTCAGCCTGTAGACCTTTAATAAGCGCAATCGGCAGAAGGTTGGGACCATGTGGTTCGCCGGTATGTAGCTTTATACCGATTCTTCCGGTTATTCCTTCATGTATATGGGAATAAATCCCCAGTAAACCTTTAACACTAATATCTTTCGTAAAGAAGACATTAGATTTACTGTCATCTAACAACGCATCTGAAAAAATATTCATTATTATCTCTCCTTATACAAAATTTTTTAATTTTCTAAGACTCATCTAGTCCAGTTAACAATCTGTCCGTATTTTTCATCTTCCATCTGCTATTTAAAAGCTGCTGACTTTATCCAGCCAATTCGCAATGTTTTTTTTCGCATCTTTCACACGAGCACCATGAATAGCCAGCCCTTTCAACAGCGTTGCTTGGGGACAAAGCTTAGCAATGTCCTTTTCACTGTGACCAAGTCCGCTTCCTTCATGTGTGCAAAACGGAACCATCTTTTTTCCGGAAAAATCATATTCCTCCAAAAATGTGAACACCGGCATCGGCATCGTTCCCCACCAGTTGGGGTAGCCGAGGAAAATCACATCATAGGATTCTATATTCTCAACATGGCCGGTTAGCTCTGGCCTGACATCAGCACGCAATTCATGCTTGGCCACTTCTGTAGTTTCCGTATAATCCTCGGGATAAGCATTCACCGCTTTAATATGAAACAGATCACCTCCGGTTATTTCCTGGATCATATTTGCTGCAACTTCGGTGTTGCCGACCGGCAGGTCTACTATCTGTCCACCGACATAGTTATTTCCTTTACGCGAAAAATAGGCAATTAAACATTTAGCCTCGTTGAAACTCATAATTTCTCGTTCCTCACTTTCTGTTTATTGATTTGTTGCATCCGTCTTATTTCAGCTTGTTATAATCTTCATCAGATACGGGTTCCAGCCATTCTGCCGGACCTTTTTCCGGGTTGGCCTCAATTGCAAGGTGAACAAACCAGGTGTCTTTTGCTGCGCCGTGCCAGTGCTTTACATCCGCCGGGATCTGAACAACATCGCCGGGATGCAGCTCCTGAGCAGGTTTATCCCACTCCTGATAATAGCCCCTGCCGCCTGTTACCAACAGTATCTGACCACCCGCGTGTTTATGCCAGTTGTTACGGCAACCCGGCTCAAAGGTCACATTGCCAATGGGACATGGTGAGCCGAAAGGAGTCAGCATATTAAGCCATACCGTTCCGTTAAAAGTGTTGCTTGCAAGTTTTTCTCCAATAGGGAAAATAACGCTGTTATTTAATTCATTCATAGTTGTTACTCCTTGATTTAGGTCTTTTGGGGCTTAGAATTAGCTCTAAGAATTGTCATACGACCACCTGCGTAATAGCTTATTACTTGGACTGGACTCCAAGTCAAGCACTTTTTAAAGAAATACATAAATTTGAGTTGCACTCCTATCAATAGTCTCTACCATCTTTTTGCTAAAACAATACCCGGCATAGCAGAAAATTTCACCACCGCCATACCGGGTTTTAATACTCCGGGTATTGTTAATGATATCGAAAAATTATTAATGACCCACTGCAAACATTAGTTTTTCATATGCAAAAAGAAGCATAACGTTTCCGAATTGGAAAGGTTTTGCTTCTTTTATTGTGTTCCACTATCATGTATGGGAATCAATGGCTTACTTGGTACAAAATGAACTTACTTATTTTTCAATTTTCCTTCCAAAATTTTCGTCCGTTCCTCAAAGCTAACTTCGCGGTGGATTTGGTGAAGCATCCACACATAGCCGAAGGGGTCTGTACATACCGCGTTGCTCACACCCATTTCAGGTATCTCGGTTATCGGCTGGATTTCGTTAAAGCCGCTCTCGATTGCCTTCTCAAAGGTTGCTTTGATGTCCGGAACGAGGACATTCAGCCACATCGGTTTGCGCTCACCGTCTTTAGGAGCAAAAAGCTGATACTCAGCGTTTTCGTCAAGCAGGTGAAACCTCGTTCCGAAAATCGTGAATACTGCTTCGTTCAGACCGTTTTCGTAAGCCGTAGCCTCAACGCGCTCCGCACCAAAAACACGCTCGTAAAGTTCAAGTGCCTTCACGCTGTCGCATACGACCATATCAATTTCAACACCGACCATTTCTGATTACTCCCTTTCCTTAATTGTGACGTGAACGCTATCGCCTGCTTGTTTGCCGATTTTGGCGCGAATGTCCTTACGAAGCCCGATAATGTAACAGATCGAGCTGTTAGCGTTCTTCACGCCCATATTAACGATACTGCCGTCATACTGCTCACCGTCAAAGGTGGCGCGGACTTTGGCGCGCCCTTTGCCGAACTCCGCCCGGACGTCAAAGGGAAACTCGACATAAGCGCCGTCCATGTCAGGAACTTTTTGGATGACGGCGTCAAATTCGTATATTTTAGAATTTATATTAATCACCCTTTCGGGGTGTACGGCATTCCCATATAAGCGTCGCCGTTTCTTAGTTCATCAAGCATTTGGGTAAGTCTCTTTTGCCTGGTTTGCTCACGTTTGCCTCGCGTAATCCATCCGATATAGTCGTTCCGCTGATATGGTGGGCGGGCACGGTAACGCTCCCACAAATTGTTGCAGTCAAGCGCATCGGCCACAAAATCGGGGATGTCGTAGACTTGGCGGCTCATTCTGGAATTACCGGGGTCATTCTTCATTTTTTTATTCTCTTCCAACTGTTGTACCCGCCAGTGTGTAATGTCAGCGATTAACTCATAGTCAATCGGCTTGCCGAACGGCAGTTGTATCGTGCCTTTGGAGGTCTTGTAATCCCTCAACCGCTCAGAAAACACACCGACCGCCTCACCGCCGGGATAAATGCCGATATGTTTCCTCGCCGCCGCGAAGTGGATAAGGTTCTCGCCCTGCCAGAACGTAGGCATCTGCCACGAGATTTTCTCTTTGGCGTTCGGCGCGGCGGCGCGTATAGTTTCGCGGATTTGTCGCAGGAGTGGCTGAACGTCCCAGGCTTGCGCGGCGATGTAGTCATCAATTGTTGCTACCGAACCGCAATAATGGTCTTGATTCGTGTTTTTGAAGCTGCGTCCGCATTTCGGGCATTTCCACATTTTACATTCCCCTTCTTTATTTATTATCTCCCCAGTTTTTCTTTTAATGCTGCTTTCACCCTTTTTTAAATCGCTAGCGGACAAGTGCGGAATGAGCTCTTGGATTTTCGGGCACAGGCGAGTCCCACCTTTACTAGGCGTTTTTAACATATCCTTCAATCTTAACTCTATTGACTAAGATATCTCCGGTACGACATTGTTAATTGATAACAGACTCGAAAAGAATATCGCCTACAATTAATAAAGCATAACTTTACCGTTTTGGCAAAGTTATGCTTTATCCAAGAATTTATCCTTAAGTTGGTCGAGGATTTACATGGTGGAGGCGGGGCATGGCATTTCAAATCCACGATAATGAAGTAACAAATCCTGAGACTTTTTTAATTGATAGCTGTGGCATTACCTATTGAATATGATGTCCCATTTCTGCCTATTAAACCAGGATACCCGGTTTCCAATTCTTCCTAGCCATTTTCAAGAATCAACCTTATAATGAACATAAGGGTACCCCTGGATAAATTTGTTGCCCGATATTTGATAAGGAAAAGACAGTTTTCGGGAGGTTTTAGTGTGAAGGCAAGAAAAAATATAACCATAATCATCCTTTTCACATTATCGATTATGCTTTTGATCACCATACCGGTTTTTGCCCAGACATCAGATATTACCGGGCATTGGGCTGCCGCTCAGGTTAACAACTGGTTGGAAAAAGGTCTTATACGGGGTTATGAAGATGGTACCTTTAAGCCGGATAATAATATTACCCGAGCCGAATTTGTTGCGGTAATAAACCGGGCGCTGGGATTGACTACCAAGACTGCAATTACTTTCTCAGATGTTTCTCCAGATGCATGGTACGCAGGTGATATTGAAAAAGCAAAAGCAGCCGGATACATATTGGGCTACGAAGATGGTGCCTTTAAACCTGATAATCCTATAACCAGGATAGAGTCAGCAAAGATACTTACCTCAGTACTGAAGTTAAACAATTATGAAACATCCGCAAAGCTTAATGAATATCAAGATGCGGGAAATATACCGCAATGGGGGAAGGAATCACTCAATTCGGCAGTTACAGAAAAATACTTTCAAGGATATCCCGACAATACTATTCGGCCTCTAAATAATATTAGCAGGGCAGAAGCCGTAACGGTTTTATATCAGGCTCTGGGGATAGTATATAATGTTGCGGGTATTTATGGACCGGAAAAAGACCCAGCAGCTATTAAGGGAAACGTGGCTGTAACTTCTACTGACGTGATTATTAGAAATACCAAAATTGAAGGCAATCTCATACTTACAGCCGGAGTAGGGGATGGTAATGTCCAACTCGACAATGTAAGCGTTACAGGCAGGACGTTAATAAACGGCGGGGGCGCACACTCAGTTATTATTCGTAATTCCAATCTGAATGAATTGCTGATTGATAAAGATTTCGGTGAGGTCCCCAGAATTATAGCTGAAGGCACATCCGTGGTAGGAAATGTGACGGTTGAATCTCCTGCCAAATTGGAAGAGAATAACCTATTAGGCAAAGGCTTTGATGTGGTTCAAGTATCTTCCACGTTTACTGGTAATTCGGCATTGCAATTTGCCGGTGATTTTAAAGTGAATGTCAATGCCAAGGCTGATATTGAATTAGTGAGCGGAAATGTCACCCTGGAAACATCGGCTCAATCTGCCGGCACTACAATTAATGTGAGAAAAGAAGCTACAATAGTAAACTTTATAGCAGGCGCTTCCGCTCTAGTGAAAGGGGAAGGCAAAGTTGAAAAAGCAGAGGTAAACGCTGCTGGCGTAACTATCCAGCAACAGGTTACCGAACTTCTTCTAGGACAGGGAATTACCGTGTCTATTGCGGGTAAGATATTGGATAAACCAACTGTTTTGACCGCTTCCGTGACTCCCACCCCATCAGAAGAAACGCATTCAATATTCGAAAGTATCGCAATAACTATTCCGGCGACTAAACTCATTTACTCGGTTGGAGATAACTTGGATATCACAGGTTTACAAGTAACCGGAACTTACCGTGATGCTAGACCCTCAGCCATACTACAAATTACTGAAGCAAACGTAACCGGTTTTAACAGCTCAGAACCAGCCGTTGACCAGGTATTGACAATCACAGCTGGAGGCGAAACCACAACATATAATATTACAGTTTTGCCGGTACCTGATAGCATAGCAATAACCGTTCCGGCAAACAAACTTTTTTATTCGGTTGGAGATAACCTGGATATCACAGGTTTACAGGTAACCGGAACGTACAGCGATACTAACACAACAGTAGTACTACCAATAACTGAAGCAAACATAACCGGCTTTAATAGCTCGGAAACAGCATATGACCAGGTATTAACCATCACCGTTGGAGGAAAAACAGCAACATACACAGTTTCCATTGAAGAACTCGTCGGGCTTCCCGGGGACATAACCACTGTGCAAAACATCCACTACGGTGATTACATAACCATGCAATCAGCCCACTGGCGCAATTACATCTCGGGGCGAAGTGGTAGAAATAAAACTAACGTAGAATTAATAAGAAATATTGGGCAATGGGAAGTATGGCAAATCCTTAAAAATGATGACCGGGATTATCGTGGGGAAGTGAAATACAACGATACAGTGTTGCTGAAATCGAAGTATTGGGGTAATTACATCTCGAGCAGGGACTATACTGTCAATGTACAGGTAATGAGCGATCCCGGGCCCTGGGAGAGATTCACAATTATTGATCCCGATAATACCGGTTCTACCGCTATGGTCAAGCCTGGGGCCGTAGCTTTGTTTAAATCAGTGGATTTTGGAAAATGCCTCTCGGCCAGCGGCAGGGATGACTATTCCCATGTCGAGTTGATAGGCAATACTGATATGTGGGAAAGATGGTTGGTAGCGCCCGAGGGATACGGGCGCCCGAGCTGCAGCAGCTCCGAAATACATTTTGGCGACATCATCAGCTTGAAATCCGGTAATTTTTATAACTACCTTTCAGGACGCAGCGGAAAAGATAAGAGAGACGTAAAGCTGATGAGTGATTTGGGGGAATGGGAAGACTGGGAGATTGTAGATCCTCTGCACCTTGGTACCGGCGGGACAGTGAAATATAACGATACGGTGGCATTTTGTTCCTTATACTGGAATAATTATCTTTCAGCGCGGGATCCTTGGGGGCAAGGTGCCGCCGTCCAGGCCATGAAACAACTTGGGCCCTGGGAAAGATGGAAAATTGTTAATCCGGAAGACCCGACTTCAACTGCTCCAGTAAAGGCGACAGATGAAATATTTATCAAATCTGATTGGGGAAGCTACCTATCAGCCAGGGGTTCCGGGGATGAGGCCGATGTCAAACATTTGAACAAAACAGATGCATGGGAAAGATGGTATTTGTTCAAAAAAGAATTCTACCGCAACTGGATGTCCAGTACACCTGAGTTAAAAACCAAGACTCTAAGGAGGATTACTTTCCCCGCCACCCATGACACCGGAACATGGGACTTTAAGAACGAATTTGCCCCCGTTGATCTTACTTTTAATAAATACGACCCGGGTGACAAATTGCGTAGTGATGCGATTAACAGTGTTTACGCCTTTGAACAAGCCAGATTTGACACAATTGTGGAGAATTGTAATTTTACAATTCACATTCCAATTGTGAATAAAAGTTATACGATCGGGGTAGATTCAAGCATAAAGGACCCAATGGTGAATTTCTTATTCGATGAGATCAAAGATTTGTCCAAGTGCCAAGACTATAATATCACCCAGCAGCTCAATGCCGGGATCCGCTGGTTCGACCTGCGCGTATATCTGAAACCGGGTGGAGCTTGTACCCACCATTTCCTTGTCGGGGTGAGTATGGACGAAGTACTGGACTCGATAGCAAATTTCTGCGCCACCACAAATGGGGAAGTTGTCGTTGTTGAGATGTCTCACTTTGAGGGTGACGATTGGAGTTCTTTCGCCCAAGCCGTTAAGACGAAGCTTGGAAATTATGCCTTCAAACCAGAATCAGGTAATCCGTTTGATAAATCCTATGAACAAGTGGTGGGCGAAAATCCCTCATCCAAGGTAATACTTCTAATGGATAAAGATGATATGTCCAGTGACGATAAAATATATTTCTGGACATATGCTGAATTGGGTATGAAATCCCAGAATGGCAGTAAATTTAAATATTCCGAAACGACCGACAAAGACACCATGATTAACAAACAGGTTGGACATTACACGGATGCTAAAGCCGCAGATAGCCCGTTCACTTTATGGTATACACTGACCACTAATGGGGGCGATATTTTGAAGATAATACCAACCCGATTGGTTGAGGAATTACCGGTAATTTTGACTGATGAACTGCTAAAATATGTCCCGGGCTGGGTACTCGATACCGCCAAGACTGTAGGCTTCGACGTGAAAGGGAAAATCAGGGAGATGACAACAAATGTCATACAGAGTTATATTACGAATGACGTGATTGATTACCGAAGTACAAAAGATCTTAGCAACAGAGTAAACCCGGATATGGGAAGCGTTCTTAAGAGTCAATTTCAGGACACTTCCGGCAGCAACTATATTCAAGTTATTTACGCAGACTTCTTTGAATATTCAAAGCTTGTAGATACGGCTATTGAATACTCGCGTGACTGTAATTATTAATGGCGCCCTAATACGATTGAATCTTTAGTCGTGACCATTCACCATCCGTACCGAACCCTGATAATCAAAAAAGACCCCGAAGGGTCTTATGTTAAGCGACTATTCGCTATATACCTGGTGGAGGCGGGGGAGTCGAACCCCCGTCCAATAAAAGTTTTATCACCAACTTATCCTTGTTACCGGTAATGTTAGGCTCCTCTTAAGCCTTTTTAAACCATCGCGGAATAATTCTTATCAAACTACCCACTCCGGCTAGTTTGCGGTTTAAGCTTTTAGCATACCAGACCTCAATTACACCTTTGATTCCGTTATATACGTCCGGGCCGTTTGGGGGCCACCACAAATCTTTTAGAACCAATGGCATTACATCCTTTATTATAACTTGGGGTTGGGTCATTTCTTTGAACCCTATTTGTCCATGAGTTCGACCGATTCCCGATTTTTTAAATCCTCCCCACGGGGTTTCCGGAAGTCCGTGACTCATCAAGTGATCATTAATATTAACAACACCCGCTTCAATCTTGCGGGCAATATGTTCGGCTTTATGATTGTCTTTCGACCAGACTGAGGCGGTTAAACCGAGGTCCGAATCATTAGCCAGTGAAACAGCTTCTTCCATGCTTTGGACTTTCATGACACCAACTACGGGGCCAAAAGTTTCGCAGCGCATAACTAACATTTCATGATTTACATTAGTCAATACCGTCGCTGGTAAAGCATTATTAATCTTGGAATCATCGGGTAATTTGGATTGGGCATAAATGATTGCACCTTTTTTAAGAGCATCTTCAATATGCGAATTAACAGTATCTATCTGATTTTGAGTTGTCATCACTCCCATATCTATGGATAAGTCATGCCCATACCCAATTTTTAAGGCTTCGACCTTTTCCTTTAATATCTTCATAAAGGGCTCGTAAACCGCCTTATGTACATAAATCCGTTCCACTCCTCCACAGGATTGGCCGGCATTAGTGAATCCGCCCCATATTGCACCCATAACAGCCCGAAATATATCCGCATCTTCGCATACCAGCATAGCATCGTTTCCTCCCAGTTCCAATGCCACCGGGGTTAATGTTTCCCCTGCCCTCGACATTAAGTATTGGCCAGTCTTTACGGAACCAGTAAAGAAAAGCTTATCAACTCCGTTTCTTAGCAGCATATCGCCGGCCAGGTCTCCTGGAATGTTAATGTAGGAAAAAAGCCCCTCCGGAAGACCAGCAGAGTCTATACACTTTTTTAAGGCTAGTCCAACCAACTGAGTCTGAGTGGCAGTTTTCAAAATAACAGCATTTCCACTTAATAGAGCCATTACGACCTCGGAAAACGGTATAGCAAATGGGTAATTCCAGGGAGATATAATGGCAACTAACCCCCAGGGAACCCGTATAATTTTGCTTCGCTTGTTTATCGTTGCAATGTGGCTGACTGGCAACCGGACCTCTTTTAAGAAGCGAGACGCATTCTGGCAGTAGTACGATACAGCAACCGTAGCGGGAAATATCTCTGCCACCAGAGCATCAGTAAGGGTTTTGCCGTTATCATCACATATGATTTCGGCTAGTTCGTCCAGGTGATTTACTATATAATCGCGGATTCTTAATACAATACGAGCACGTTTCTTAACAGGCAACCGGCACCAGGATTCCTGTGCAATTCGGGCTTTACGCATTACTTCCTTTAATTCTTCCTCCGTGTGTAAAGGAGAATAACCCAGGATAATACCCGTGGCAGGACATAGGCACTCCGTCCCGGACGTATCTTGATAATTAGTATTTCTGATCATTAACATTTAATTCTCCTTATTGTGATTTCCAGCAAATGCAGAACAAACTGGTACCCTAATTAACCCCTAACGGTAGTTTAATACAATGTTAATGAATTACCAAAAGAACAAACACTGGAATTTCAGTTATCTTAATATTATGGTCCTTTTTGGTGCTAAACTCTTTTTTTAACACTTACCATATTATTTTCATATTGTAGAAAGGATGTGATCATTTTAGCAAATCAATTAACTCCTGTTGCTACCTTAAAGAGATTAGAAAACCGTGCTGAATCTGCACAAGATAAAGGAATAACGCTTAAACCCTTATTGGTCTTAGTCCGAAATGAGATTTCTGCCACGAAATCACTGTCAAACTTTAAGGATACTATTAATTTCGAAATGAATTTCTTGGTTATAAGAAAAAATTAGAAAAGGGACCAGCTTAGCTTCTGGTGCCTTTTTTATTCGTTAGGATTTAATTATCAGAAATACCAATCATAATAAACTATTTGAAGGGAAAAATATAAAAGGACTTATTAATAAGGGAGGTTTTTTATGGGTATTTTTGGTATGTTCGATGGTTCTGAAGATAATCTCAAAAATGCAGCCGTGAAGAATAGTAATCAACAAGAAAGTAAGGAATCTGAGGATCAAAAACTAAGGCTTCGTAAAGAAGAACTAGATGTTTCTAAAAATAGGGTTGATATCGGTAAGGTGGAATTTGGTAAAGAAATTATAGAGGAGCAACAAACACTAAATATTCCAGTCATCCGTGAAGAAGTTGTCATTGAAAGAAAGTCTATAAATGAACCCAGTGACAAGCCCATCGGCGAGGACGATGATGAACATTTCAGCCTTTCAGTAAGCGAAGAAAAAGTTGAAGTTGGTAAACACACAGTAGTTACCGGTGAAATAACAGCTCATAAGCGCGAAATCGAGGAAAACCGTGAAATTAAAGAAACAATCAGACGCGAAGAAGCCCGTATTAATAAGGATGGCGATGCCAATATCGTTGATGACCCCGATCAACTTCACTAGCGTTTAGTTTTTAAAAACACCTCACAAATGGATTTTGTGAGGTGTTCTTATTAATTAATTGTTTGGAGGATTAAAAATGGTAAATGAATCAATGTATCCAATTAAATTCCGTGTTAAAAAAGAAGAACTGGATATTAAAAGAAAATGGATACAGACTGGTGAAATAAAATGTCATAAAGAAGTACTAGCGGAGGAGAAAAAATTAACTATACCAGTAATGCGTGAAGAATTGATTATTGAGAAAAAATTCATAGATTCAGAATCCCCTGACGGTTCAATCCGCACTGAAACCATTCGTATACCCCTTAGGGAAGAGCAAGTCGAGATTAAGAAACATACTTTTGATTTAGAAAAAGTGGAGATATATAAACATCAATTGCAACAGACGGAATCAGTTGACGCATTATTAAAGAAGGAGGTATTATTCTTAAAAACTGCCGGAAATCCGAATTTGGAAATTAAAGAACTATGAAATACCACTAAAATTGTATAGCGAACGAGTTTTATACAGAAAAGGGATAAACTTTATGCAAGCCTATCCCTTAATGTTATTAACTTATTGCTACAAGCTTACATGGTTACAGCTTGTTCCACCGGATAAACACTTACTTGCTTCCGGTCTTTACCTTTTCTTTCGTACTTAACTTTACCATCTGCTACTGCAAACAGAGTATCATCTCCACCGATCATAACATTATTACCAGGATGGATTTTAGTTCCTCTCTGTCTCACCAGTATATTGCCAGATCTTACGACCTCACCGTCGTACTTTTTTATTCCCAGTCTTTTGGATTCGCTGTCTCTTCCGTTTCTGGTACTACCAACACCCTTTTTATGGGCAAAAAGTTGCAAATCAAATTTGAACATTTATTCACACCTCCTGATCTTAACTCGAATAAATCCACTGTATGCTTCCTGCATGGAGAGCAATCCTGCCTCCATAGTTGATAGAATGATCTGAGCCTTTTCCATCTCTTGCTCGGTTAACGAATCTGGCAATTTTAATTCCAGGTTGCCTTTTATTACGCGAAAAACAGGTTTTTTACTCAAATGCTTTAGCAATCCAATTAATGCTGTTTGCGTTACTGCTGAAACACCTGCACAGTATATATCCTTACCTTCCAGCGCGTAGCCGGCATGACCTTTAACTTCAAAAGAAGTAATCAGTTCATCCTGATAATTAATAGTTATCTCAACCATTAACCCTCGATCTTTTCTATTTTAATCTTGGTAAAAGCCTGCCGATGGCCTTGTTTCTTGCGATAATTTTTTCTTTTCTTATACTTATAAACGATGATTTTTTTGTGTCTGCCCTGCTCGATAACTTCGGCTGTTATCTTAGCACCGGTTACCAGCGGATCTCCCACCTTTAAAGTTCCGTTATCATCGTTAAGCATTAGTACCTGATCCAGTACCAGTTTTTCTCCCGGTTCTGCCGTAAGTTTCTCAACTTTCAGGACATCACCTTCACTAACTTTGTACTGTTTGCCACCTGTTTGAATTACTGCGTACATTTTCACACCTCCACATTTTTCAGACTCGCCGATTTCCAGGTAGGATTAAAATCCGTTTAAAAACCTGAACCGCGCGGTTGCAAAAACGTGCAACCCAAATAAGAACTTACCATATATAATGCTTGAAGTCAAGCAGAAGACCCTAATTCAACGAGGATTGACGCTATTATTCCTTTTTTATTCAGCATACAGATTGTATTCGATCTGTCCCAGTTTAGAATTAGAAATCAGTTTAATACTCTTCTGGGTTCTATTACGAATATACTCCAGGTTTTTTTCATCTTCACTTATGTATTTAATCAACTGGGGATGAGCTTCACAGACTAAGGTTTCGTTTTCTAAATACCCCATATTAGCCAGCTTACGCTTCACTTCGCAGGCAAGAGCAAAAAGGTTAATAATATGCCCGCGTCCCTGGCA
>JBDKUD010000211.1:0-3339 GCA_039679805.1 Syntrophomonas sp.
ATTATCAAACTTAAAAGTGGCGTGAGCTCCGCTAAAACGGTTTATCAACTTTTGAATCTTTTCCATGGGACGAAGCATAATAACCCCACCCGAAGCTATTCCCTGATCGTCCATTATGGGAGCGCCAGATGATAGGCAGTGAATACGTCCAACACTGCCGTCAACCAGGACTTCTATATCATTATAAGACTCTTGCCGTTCCAATATTTTTTCAGCACAAGGAGCTTTTAAACCAACTAAATTCCTTATAGACTGGTTAACCAGTTCAGAACTAGATTTACCAAAAATCTCTTCGGCTATTTTATTCGTCTTAGTAACAGTTCCTTCAGTATTAATAATTAGGACCCCATCTGACATGGTCTTAAAAATATTATTTAAACGGCTGTTCGCCAGCACTAATTCACGGTTCCATTCCTGCAATTTCAACTTTTGATAAGCCATTTTAGAAAAAGTATCGGCCACTGATGAAAGAACGTTGGCAGCAGCCTGAACATTCTCCTCCGGCATAATCGGTATTTTATTGATTGCTGCTATATACTCATCAGGGTCTATGCCCAGCTCAACAGCAATTTGGCGCAGCTTTTGCTCATCAGGCGGCTCGGTAAGAATCTGTCCTCCAAATATTGTCCCTATTTGCTTCCCTTCCAGCATAATCGGAGCAGCAAAATCAACTAAACCGGCATGGCAGTGATAAACTTCAGTTTCTCCAGTTCGGGCCGCCTCTTTCCCAGCTATTATTCCGCACTCCACGCAACGTCTTTGCCCTATCTCCTTGCCACGTATCATGTTCATACACAAATTTGTAAAATGGCTGGGCTTTGTCAGGGCGTTACCTTTACCATCCTCAGTCAGTGCGCCAACACCTACACATAATGCGAAATTGTCCTGTAATTTCTGTAAAAAATCTAGGTCAATTAAATCTTTCAGATCCAAGACATTCACCTTCCTTGTCGGATGACCATTTACAAAAACAATCTTTTTTTCAACATTTTTCGACTACCCTCAGTTTAAGTTTAACAAACTGAGTTGTAATATCAACCTTATTATTATAAATCTAATTTTTTTATTAACACATATGCTACAGCAATGAAACATAGCTGTATTAACATGTCGCTTGCACTCTAAAGCACAAGTATCAAGTAATAGAAGCAAATAGCAATCTTATAAATTCTGTTTCCCTGTTAACCTAGTGTTATAACAGTGCAACGCAATATTTCTTTTAATCTTTAGAACATGGCATCTATCTTGCAATAGTTATGTACATACCTGTAAAGCAGGTTAAACAAAAATAAATGGAAGGGGTTTTTATAATGACATCATTAAAAGGAAAAGTAGCACTGGTTACAGGCGGCGGAACAGGTATAGGTAAAGGTGTAGTTGAGGCCCTGATAGGCAGAGGTATTGACAAGATCGCCATTGCTGCTGCTGACTTTGTAGATCTCGCTGCTAACCAGTACAAGACCAAGAATATCGGTGGCTACACTGCAGCCAAAAAAGTCTGCGAAGATCTGAAGGCAAAAGGTATAGATGCTATAGCGATTGAAACTGATGTAACAAAACCGGCCAGTGTTAAAAACATGGTTAAAGAGACTGTGGATCACTTTGGCAAAATTGATTACCTGGTTCATGTGGCCGGACTTATTACCTGCAAACCGGTAGTAGACCTGACCGAAGAAGACTGGGATTCAGTTGTAAACACCAATTCCAAGGGTACTTTCCTGGTTGACCAATCAGTTATTGAACAAATGAAAAAGCAAGGCGACGGCAGAATCATAAACTTCTCCTCCATCGCTGGAAAAGCCGGCTATGCCAACCTGGCCCACTACTGCGCTTCCAAATTTGCAGTAATCGGCTTTACCATTTCCCTGGCCAAAGAATTACTGCACGACGGTATAACCGTAAATTCTGTGGCACCTGGTATCGTTCTAACTCAAATGTGGCTCGACCTGGCCGAAGCCCTCAGATTACCTGGTGAGAGTTGGGATGACAGCTACAAACGTAATGTAGGAGCAATGATTCCTCAAGGTACAGATCAAACTCCGGAAGACATGGCGGCAGCAGTATTATTCTTTATTGATAACCCCCATGTTACCGGCCAGACTATTAATGTTGACGGCGGGTGCTGTTGTTAAGTCAAGCTATTACTAACCTTTAATTTAATTACCATACTGAAGCTTTTTGGGGTTCCCGGCTCGCACCCGGGAACCCGCTTTTTCTTTCAGCACCAACCGTCCACAAAATCTGTTAGCTTAATAAATCGGGATGCGCTGGAATTTAATTATTCTAAAGCAGCAGCAAAATAGTGTCAATACTGTATAAAACAATTCTCACCCAGATTTATTAGTAACCATAATACATATTAATTACTGATATTATATTGCTGCATCCTTCTGTACAGAGTACTACGGGAAATACTCATTTCCCTGGAAACCTGACTTATATTACCCCCAAAATGGTCAAGAAGTTCAATGATCCTCTGGCGCTCTTTAATTTCTTGCAAATATCTCCTTTTATCTCTTTCACTAAGACCATCTGTTTCTAATGATGGCGACCACTGAATAATCTCAGCCGTATTTTCCCCATTAAAAATTTCAATCGAGTCCGGTAAATGCTCTAGTGTAACTACATCACCATCATTAATATTAACTATCCTTTCCACTACATTCTGCAGTTCCCTGACATTTCCAGGCCAATCATATTCCTGCAGTAAAATCATTACTTCCGGTTTAACAGACCTAATTTTGCTGCTGACTTCTTGTCCGATAGCATTCAGCATATAATTAAAAAGTATGGGGATATCATCCCGGCGCTCTCGCAATGGCGGTATCTTGATTGATACAACATTCAAACGATAATACAGGTCCTGACGGAAACTGCCTTTTTGTACTTCTTTAGACAGATTTTTGTTGGTTGCACAAATTATCCTGACATCGACCGGAATCACCTTATCATCACCAATACGCGTTAGGCTGCGCTCCTGCAAAACCCTAAGCAAAGCCACCTGTTGATCCAGGGGCATATCTCCTATTTCGTCCAGAAAAAGGGTCCCCCCGGATGCCAATTCAAATTTTCCCGGTCGCCCACCCCGTTTGGCTCCGGTAAAAGCTCCTTCTGCATATCCGAACAACTCACTGCCTATTAATTCCCGGGGAATAGCTCCACAATTAACTGCTACAAAAGGCCCTTTACTACGTGAACTCTGATTATGAATGGACTGAGCAAAAACCTCTTTACCGGTTCCACTTTCACCTTCCAGCAAAATGTTGGATTTACCACCCGCAGCCATGGTAGCCATACGAATGGTCTTCAATAAAACAGGGCTCTGACCAATAATATCAT
>JBDKUD010000297.1:0-2500 GCA_039679805.1 Syntrophomonas sp.
AGCTGGAGCTGGCCGACAAGGGTACACTGTTTCTGGATGAGATAGGAGATATGCCCTTATTCCTACAGGTAAAGATATTACGAGTACTTCAGGAACGTACTATTGAACGAATTGGTGGACTGCAGACAATACCGGTAAACGTACGTATTATTGCTGCTACTAATCAGGATCTGGAAAAGATGATGGAGCAGGGAGAATTTCGCAACGACCTTTACTATCGCATAAATGTCATCCCTATTACTGTTGCTCCCTTGAGAGAGCGTAAGGAAGACCTGGCAATGTTATCGGATCACTTTCTAAAGTTATATAACCAGCAGTTAAATAAAAATGTAGCCGGCTTTACTGATGCGTTTCGCCAGAAGCTATGGGATTATTCCTGGCCGGGTAATGTAAGGGAACTGCAAAACGCTATTGAATATGCTATGAATCTTTGTACCGGGACTTTTCTGGATGTGGAACAGCTTCCTGCTAAAATCAGACAGGTTGAGGAGAGAAATGTAGGCACTTACAACCTTGAGGCCAGGGAACGAGAAACTATCTTGAACTGTATTAAAGAGTATGGGACGACTGTAGAGGATAAAGAAAAAGCTGCGCAGGCATTGGGGATCGGTATTGCCACACTTTACCGCAAACTTGCGCGTTATGAGCATGAATTATCACAATGATAAATAGCATTATCGTAATGATAAATGGGAAAAATTATAATGCTTAATTAATATTTGACCAAATAAAAATAGCAGATAAATAGCTGTTCTTCGGGACAGCTATTTATTATTGATTGCCTGATATAATTTTGGAAAGTAATTTTAATAAGTTATAGATTCTTAACATGTTTTTATCGTTATGATAAGTAACAAATTTTAACAAAGGACTGTAAAAGCCGCCGATCCTGGAATCACAAACATACAAGACTATATTTTAAAACTGGCATAAATATTGCAAAGTAAAACACTATTGTTGCTGGCAATGGTGTCAATGGCGATGCCATTGCAGCTGGTTGGTCAGGTAAAAAAATGGCCCATTAATGAGCAATTGGTTGAGCTACTTAACAGTGCCGTTGTTCCAAGACCTGACCTTAATAAATAACTGGAGGTGCAAAAAAGAGGATCAATTATACAAGCAACAGAAAAAGTTTGGCTTCCCACAGTTTATTCGCAATAAATCAGAACAGATAAAGGGGTGAGAACAATAAGCGTTGATTTTATAAAAGTATTGCAAAAGGCTGAAGAATATCAGCCTGACATAACAAGATTTTTAAGAGACATGATTGCTATCCCCAGCGAGAGCTGCCAGGAAGAGAAAGTAATTCAACGTATAAAAGAAGAAATGGAAAAGGTCGGGTTTGACCGCGTTGAAATTGATCCTATGGGAAATATCCTGGGATACATTGGACATGGTAAACATCTGGTAGCGATGGACGCTCATATTGATACAGTTGGAATTGGAAAGATAGACAATTGGGACTTTGATCCTTATCAGGGGGCCGAAGACGATGACCTCATCTACGGGAGGGGTTCCAGTGACCAGGAAGGCGGAATGGCGTCAATGGTCTATGCCGGGCGTATCATGAAGGACCTTGGCCTGGAGGAAGATTATACATTTCTGGTGGTTGGGTCGGTGCAGGAAGAAGACTGTGATGGACTGTGCTGGCAGTATATTATTAATGAGGATAAAATCAGACCGGAATTTGTGGTCAGCACTGAACCGACATCTATGCGAATTTGCCGTGGACAAAGAGGCAGGATGGAAATAAAGGTAACAACACCGGGAGTAAGCTGTCACGGCTCCGCACCTGAAAGAGGCGTTAATGCTATATATAAAATGGCACCCATCATCTTGGAGTTACGCGCCCTGCACGAAAACCTGAGAGGCAATGAATTTTTAGGCAAGGGCAGTCTAACTATTTCCGAAATATTTTTCACTTCTCCCTCGCGTTGTGCCGTAGCTGATGGCTGCACGATATCAATTGACAGGCGTTTGACTGAGGGCGAGAGCTGGGAATATGCTTTACAGGAAGTTCGCAACCTTCCGGCGGTTAAAGAGGCGGGGGCAGAAGTGTCCCTATACTCTTATGAAAAACCATCATACACAGGGCTGGTCTACCCGACCGAATGCTATTTTCCCACCTGGGTTTTGGAAGAAGAGCACCCGGTATGTCAGGCACTGGTCGAATCATATCAAAACTTATTTAAGGAAGAACCGGTTGTGGGTAAGTGGATATTCTCCACCAACGGTGTATCGATCATGGGCCGTTACGGCATTCCGGTAATCGGATTCGGCCCCGGCCATGAGAATGAAGCCCATGCACCCAATGAGAAAGTATTGAAGAATGAACTGACTAAGGCAGCGGCCATGTATGCAGTAATACCATACCTATATACCCAAAAGTATGCCAAATAGTTTGATAATAATAAGGAGGAATAATAATGCTTACAGTATGGATTATCGTAGGACTTTATCTTCTAGCCATGATTGGCGTAGGGTTTTATTATAAAGACGC
>JBDKUD010000140.1:0-4241 GCA_039679805.1 Syntrophomonas sp.
CCGGTCAGCAAATAGGCCATTGCTGATAATTCAGCTATGCAGTGAGTAATGGGAACCTTCTGGGCTGATCCCGTTGCAGCATTAAGAAGTAATAATGCTAGAATGGCCAGTGTCCATCCCATCAGCAATGCTACAACAAAAGCATCACCCGCATTAATGGTACCTTTTGCTATCAGCGGTGCTAATTGTTTTTGTACCACCATGGCCATAGCCGGAGAAATACTTCCCATACCGATTCCGAGCATCAGCAATTTAGCCGGTTTGGACATCCAGGGCATCCAGGATAAAGCACCTTCGTTGGTTCCCAGGTATCCATATTTTTGTATTGACTCTTTCTTACCCCAGGGCATTTCTCCCTTAAAGAACACAAGCCGGGCAATTACCGCGGTAAGAAAAATATTGAAGGCCAGGGTATCAGTTTGATTAAAAATAGGAATAAGGGGTATTATTTGGGCCAAAATGTGTCCTAATACCGCAAATAATCCACCAATTGCCAATACATCCCATGATGTATCTGTAAGAGGGGAAACTATATCTTTGGCATCACCACAGGGCTGGTTTTTCTTAACTCCGGCCGCATAAGTAGCTGCGGCAATACCGGCAGCAAAACCACCTACATGGGGGCCAAAAATTGGACCAAGTGCAACTTGCATCAAAAGAAAATTAGAGCCTCCTGCCATAACTAAAACACTACCGGCAAGAACTAATAACGCGCAAAGGATGATTGACCATAACCCACCAAGTGCTGCACCGAATACACCGCCGCCAAATGCTATAAGAATTGTTGTAATGCTCCAAGGTTCCATAACAATAGTCCTCCTTTTGCAATTATTACGACAAAATAACTCCCCTTTGAGTTGATTTGATATCTTCTACGATAAACTTTGATTTTGGGGTCAGCTAACTACCCGATTTTTCTATTTAGTTTAATTAGCTGAATACTATTAACATGGTAGTGATGCCGCCAATTTCACCTCCTGGTTATTTAAATAGGTTTGTTTAAAGCTTAATGCCAGCAATTGTTTTATCTGTAATCATTAAGAGCAACAATCATGCCAAATGATATTGCAACACAAACTTTTAACGGTAATATGTGTCTTGAAATGCATACTGACGCAACTTATAAAGTCTGTGAAAATTTACACTTAACTAATTCCTCAAGTAAAAAATAATTGAAATTAAAAATGTGTCGAATTGTGTCTGATTATAATGGGTAACTGCGACGTAATTGTGACATTTCAGTAACACAATTGATAATAAATAAATTTATATGAATTCTAAAATGCATATTGTCGAACTGGGGCTGTTTTATTACATTCATATAATAGGAAAGGAAATATCGAAAGCATAATTGATGTATAAATGTTTAATAGCTGATCTGACTGTATATCCTTAGAAAAGGATATATTGATGGGCACTACGTCGTTGATTATCTTTACGTGGAGGCTAAATATAGTATAATAACAGGATAGAACAAGCCATGGGGAACGGAAGAGCGTTTAATTCGGTGTGTCTCGCAATTAGTCGGAATCGCGGAAGTATACCGTTTCGTCCCTTGGGATGAAAGTTTTTGTTATTAAAAAATCGATTTAATTATTAGGTGAGGTGGAAAGTAAAAATGGCCAAAGGAAAATATGACGGTACATTAAATCTCCCCAGGACTGACTTTCCTATGAGGGCTAGTCTGCCTAAAAAAGAGCCGGAGATTTTGGATTTCTGGGAGAAGGGCAAAATATATGAGCAGGTGCAGGATAAGAATGCCGGAAAAACTAAATTTATTTTGCATGATGGCCCTCCTTATGCTAATGGAAATATTCATCTTGGTCATACCTTAAATAAGGTATTGAAGGACATAATTGTCAAGTTTTACTCTATGACGGGTTTTGATGCTCCATATGTTCCGGGTTGGGATACGCATGGACTGCCTATTGAGCAACAAGCCATTAAAAACCTGGGGATTGACCGGCATAAAACTGATGTGGTTGAATTCAGAAAACACTGCCAGGAATATGCATTAAAATATGTAGGAATTCAGCGGGAACAATTTAAACGGTTGGGTGTTAGAGGAGACTGGGAGAATCCTTATTTGACTCTTCAACCGGAGTTTGAGGCAGAACAAATTAAGGTATTCGGGGACATGGCTAATAAAGGCTACATATATAAAGGATTAAAACCGGTTTACTGGTGTGGTGATTGTGAGACTGCCCTGGCAGAAGCGGAAGTAGAATACGGTGATAAAACCTCACCTTCAATATATGTAAAATTCCCAGTCAAAGATGGTAAAGGTGTAATTCCTGAAGATGCCTATGTAGTTATATGGACAACCACCCCCTGGACCTTGCCGGCTAATATGGGGATTTGTGTTCATCCTGATTTTGATTATGTGCTGGTTGAAGTAGATGAAGAAAAATATGTAGTTGCCAAAGGTTTACTGGATACTGTTAGTGCTGAATTTGCATGGACTTCCAGTAATATTCTTAAAGAGTTTAAGGGACAGGATATAGAGAGAGCCGTTTGCCGCCATCCGTTCTTTGAGCGGGATTCCCTGGTCATTCTGGGACAGCATGTTACCCTCGATGCTGGTACCGGGTGTGTACACACTGCTCCCGGTCATGGTGAAGATGACTTTTATGTAGGCAGAGAATACGGCCTGGAAGTTATTTCACCTGTAGACAACAGCGGTTGTTTCACTGAAGAAGCCGGTAAATTTAAAGGTCAGTATGTTCACAAGGCTAACAAGGATGTTATTAAGGAACTCGAGGATAGGGGACTTTTATTAAAGGAATCACCTTATAAGCACCAGTATCCGTATTGCTGGAGATGTAAGAATCCCATTATATATCGGGCTACAGAACAATGGTTTGCTTCCATTGATAATTTCCGTAAAGAGGCACTGGAAGCTATTGATAAGGTAGAATGGATTCCCTCCTGGGGACGGGATCGAATCTATAATATGATAAGAGACCGGGGTGACTGGTGTATTTCCAGACAGCGGACTTGGGGAGTACCCATTCCAATTTTCTATTGTGAGACCTGTGGCAAGCCAATTATAAATAAAGAATCTATTGAAATAGTCAGTTCTTTGTTTGCCAAATATGGTTCTAATGTGTGGTATCAAAAAGAAGCAGCTGAGATGTTGCCGGAAGGGTATCGCTGTGAAGAATGCGGCGCGGAAAAATTCCGTAAAGAAACTGACATAATGGATGTATGGTTTGATTCTGGTTCGAGTCATATGTCTGTATTACGGAATAACGATGCTTTAAGCTGGCCGGCTGATATGTACCTAGAGGGCAGTGACCAGCACCGCGGATGGTTCAATTCCTCACTTTCGACTTCCGTGGCAGTGACAGGCGAGGCACCGTACAGAAAAGTTCTTACTCATGGTTTTGTAGTAGATGAACAGGGTAGAAAACAATCGAAGTCCCTGGGTAATGTTGTTGACCCACTTAAAATTACTAACGAGATGGGGGCCGATATTCTAAGACTATGGGTATCCTCGGTTGATTATCGCAATGATGTAGCATTATCTAATAATATTTTGAAACAAGTGGCGGAAGCTTATCGTAAGATTCGCAATACCTGTAGATTTATTCTTGGCAATATATTTGATTTTGATCCTGATAAGGACCAGGTTCCCTATGAGCAATTAACTGAGCTGGACCAGTGGGCATTGATGAAACTCAATAAATTAGTGCAACGAGTTACCAAAGCCTATGATGATTGTGAGTTTCACGTGGTATTCCATTCTATTCACAATTTCTGTACAGTGGACTTGAGCAGTATTTATTTCGATATCCTGAAGGATAAACTATATTGCTCAGAAGCTGATGACCCGGAAAGGAAGGCAGCCCAGACAGTTCTCTATAAATTAATTAACGATCTGGTGGTAATACTTACTCCGGTTCTGGCATTTACCAGTGAAGAAATATGGGGATATCTGCGCCGACCAGGGCAGCCGGAGAGTGTCCAACTGCTGGAATGGCCGCAAACAAATGAAGCCTATAATAATGATGAATTAGAATCTCGGGTAGACAAGATATTGAGTATTCGCGAGGTAGTTACCAAGACATTGGAGGAAGCCCGGGCGCAAAAGGTAATCGGACATTCTCTGGGTGCTCAGATTACTATTTATGCATCTGCGGAATGGCTGGAAATCCTTAATAAGACCAAGCAATTGGATAAAATATTTATTGTTTCCCGGGTTGATTGTGATACTGACGACAAGCGCCCTGCCGAAGCTC
>JBDKUD010000114.1:0-11338 GCA_039679805.1 Syntrophomonas sp.
GCTATTTTCTTTTCATCCAGGGCAGCCACCAATATCTCTGCCTTGGCTGTATCAACCAGTCTAGCCGCCATTTTATCAGGATTTTTCGCAAAAGCACTGACAAAAGCATCCACTTTCTTTTGGTCAGGTTCTGCAGAACCATCACTGGGTTTTGATGCTTTTTCTTTGGCACCGCCGGCTTTATCCTTGGCCTTTGCAGCTGCTTCCTGCGCGGCCAGTTCTGCAGCAGCTTTAGCCTCTGCAGCTCTAACTTTGACAGTTTCCAAGTATTTGCCTGCTTCCACAAAATGCTTTTCGATGCCGACCGTCTTCGGCGCATCGCCACAGGCAAGGGCAAGTAACTCGGTTATATAGTAAATTGGCAAATCAAATTTTTCTCCAAACTGTTTTTCAATTTGAGTCTGCCGCATATCCAGATTCAGCATACAAAGCGGACAGGCAGTTACAATACATTCTGCCCCTGATTCCTTGGCGTCCTTTAAAACCCGGTATAGCATCCTGGTACCGACGTCTGGCCTGGATGTCACCATGGCTGCGCCGCAGCATTCCGTTTTATGTGACCACTCCACTGCATCTGCGCCCAGTGCCTTCATTATTTTATCCATAGTCTGTGGATCTTCCGGGTCGTCGAATCCAGTATGCTCCACAGGCCGAACCAGCAAGCACCCATAGTAGGAAGCAGCTTTCATGGTCGTAAGAGAATTCGTGACCTTGGCTGCGATTGCATCAGTTCCGATTTTATTTACAAGAACATCAATAATCGAAAGCGTCTCACTGGTCCCCTCCAGTTCCATGTCCAAGACCTCTTCAATCTTTTTTTTCATCTCGGGATCATGCTGCACAACATGTTCTGCATTGCGGTGCCGGCTATAGCAGGCAGCACATGGAGCGATCATCATATTTAGTCCTGTTTTTTCTGCAATTGCCAGATTTCTTGCCGGAAGTGCCAGGGACAATAATTTGTCAGTATTATGTCCTGATGTAGCCCCGCAGCAGTTCCAATCCTCCAGTTCCTGTAGTTCAAAACCGAGTATTTTGGCTGTCCTCTCCATTGACATGCCATACTCAATACCGCTGGCATTGGCAGAACATCCTGGGTAATATGCAAATTTCATTATTGTTCACCTCCGAGCTTTTCAGCACGTTCAAAAATTTTCTTCATTTCGTCACGCGCTTTAATCTTTTCCGGAAGCATGCTGACTTTTCCACGCTGCATCATTGGCAGTCCCAGGCTCATATCTTTTAAAAATTGACCGGTGGTTAGATTATACTGAAGCAGTAATCCAGCTTCATAAGCTCTTCCAAAATTCTTAACATTGAATAAAAAGGCTTTATTAAATGCCGCAACCTTCTTATCAGTCTTGCCCCTTGTCAATGCCTCGCGCCTCATGGTATCCATCAACGAGGCAATATCAACCCCGCGCGGGCACCTAGTGGAACAGGTCTCACAGGAAGCGCAAATCCAAATGCTCTCAACTCCAAGTGCTTGCTCTACCATATCAAGTTGTAACAAGCGAATCACCTGCCGCGGAGGATAATCCATGGCAAAGGCCGCAGGACAACCTGCTGAACACTTTCCGCACTGGTAGCAAAGGCTGACACTGGTACCAGCTTCTTTTTCAATCTTGGATAATAAAGCCTTTTGAAATTCTGTCGCCGGAGTTAGTTTTACAGCTTGCTCCAAAATACCTCGCCCCTTTCTATTCTGTTGCTCTATTTAAAAAGTATCTTTTTATGTCGAAAAAGGTCTAAACTAAATGAAAATACTCCTGTACAGTATTGTAACAAAATATTAGCAATTTATTTAGTTGATTTAATTTCCTTCAAGGCAAAATAATTACCTTTTATGGATTATCTGATAGCAAAATTAATATTAATTATAATACAAATGTGTATCATATTTATGTTAAAAGTTTGTTAATATTGCTGCCTAATTAAGCAATTAGTATATTATTTATGGCTTTATTGTGGATATATTTTGCTTAAATACTTCATTCGGGTTGAATTTTTCCACTTTTTTCTAGTATATAGAGTTAAATCATGGACATAATAAACCCAGAAGCCGAAAAGGCACAGATAAAATTATTTTATAAGCACCTTAACGGGGTAAATCTTATTTGATAAATTATCTGACATCTTCTTACAAGGAGAATTTGCATTGATCGGCTTCTAAAGATCCGCTGGACAAATATTTATATCGTTGCCGGGCGATCCGGTTTTCGATATCAATAGTCCGGCGGATCAATTTTTTTGGTTAAAAACAGGCGGGCATATTTTGCATAAATAGGCAGCAATAATATAGAAGAAACTCAAGAAGAAAGGCATATAGATAAGTATATGGTAATATGTCGGTTGGGGAAGAAAAGGTTTGTTGATAATTGATATTAAGGGTAAGACCGGAGTGTACCAGAACTCCAATAAGAATATAAAATACTGACCAAAATTAAACCCATCAGATATTCCCGTTAAAATAGAAACACTTAGCAAAATTCCAGGAAACTGCCACATAAAAGCTATAAATTCGGCTCTTATCATGGTATCCCGTGAGAAGGTACCTGCCTCTGCAAATATAATTATGAGGAACAACAAGGCCAGAACAATATCCAGACCAGGAAAATAACCGCTCAGCCCAATAGTGATAAACGCTCCCAATTGAATTATAAATAATCTTAATAATGGTTTAATCCTATATCTCTCCCTTGAGTCCAATTATTTTAACATTCGGGCTTTTGCAGAAGACTACCGGTGCTATCCAGAGATCATGAGTGTTATCAAGGTCAATATTTTGTTCCATATAAGCTTTCCATATTATTTTACTACAGTTCCAATATCTTTCTCCATTTTTAAAAGCAACCGGATAAAAGATCTTCCCCTCTTGTTGACGCGCATACTCTATGGCCCTTTTTTTTACGTTTGCACTGGTTTGTACCCTGAGTATACATGCTTGGGCATAATTCCTGTAATGGTCAACTGTATTAATCGTAATCCCTGAATCTACATAACCTTCCAACACCTCATTATTACCCAGGTATAGCCCCGCGTGGGAAAAAGAACCATAAGCACAATTCGGCCATCCCCCCAGCAATATGTCTCCCGGCTTAAGACTGGCCAATGAAATATCATTGTTGTAATCAGAAATTTCACCATAACCAGCATTTCCGTTCCTCAAACTTTCCAGATAAGTAAATGTTATAGAATCTCGCCTTGATAAAAGATTGATATTATCCATTATTATTATCGTTGCCAACAGCAATCCCAGAACCGGAAAAATCCCTAACCTTAACCATACCTTGTTTATCCTCATCAGGGTTCCCCTTTCCCAATACGATTGTCGACTGTATATCTTCTTAGTTTTATTACCATATTCTGTACAGATTACCTTTGATAAATGCATTTTTAGTTCAATTGTAACCTCTCAAAAATAATTTTATATAGTAATATAGAGGTGATAAAGTTTGCATACAATCTCATTATTATTACAGGATAATTTTGAATTGCTTAACCGTCATATTGTAGGTAAATCTATCAAGAAAATACTGGATGTCAGGGAAAATAACATTTCATTTTTACTCGATGATGGTACTATTATTATGTTTTCACAGTTTGAGGATGAACTTATTTTTGATATTGAACTTTTAAAAGGAGAGTGAGAAAGTTTAGCTGCAGTGGAAACACTAACAATTTATCAAAAATTAATATGAAAAGAGATGCTGTACATGAAAAAAAATTTAATTGTTTTAATGGTTTTATTATTAATAAGTACAGTTTCCGGCTGCTTTCAATTGGACAAAAATGGCACTCAAAAGAGTCAACCAAAGCAGGCCAGTCCAGCCTCACAGAAGAATGTTTCACGTGAAACAATACCCCCGGTTGAACCTCCTGAACAAGATAAAGCAGAACCTTCTGAGCAAAATAAGGAAATACCTCAAAAGCAAAACACTCCAAGTCATTCTTGGTACTTGACCCTTAATAGCACCCATCAAATTCCCTATGTAAACCCTGACATTAAAACTCTGCTGGCTGAGAATAACGCTTTCTATGTATTGGCCAACAACAGTAATAAAATCTTCCTAACATTTGATTGTGGTTATGAACTGGGTTACACAGGTCAAATACTTGATATTTTAAAGGTAAACCAGATTAAGGCGGCTTTCTTTATTACCGGACAGTATATAAATAGCCAGCCGGATTTAGTTAAAAGAATGAAAGCCGAAGGTAATCTGGTATGTAATCATACCTGGAGTCACCCGGACTGTTCCACCCTGGCCCCGGACAAGCTTCAGCAGGAACTGGCTGAATTGGAACAGGAGTACACTAAAGTCACCGGCTATACTATTGATAGGTATTTACGCCCTCCCATGGGGAATTACTCCGCTATAAGTCTACAGGCCACCAATCAAGCCGGTTATTCTACGGTATTCTGGAGTATAGCTTTTCGGGACTGGGACCCCAATAATCAACCCGGTGCTGAATATTCCTACCAGTATGTTATGAAAAATATTCATCCCGGGGCAGTGATTCTTCTTCACGCTGTATCCAAGAGTGACACCGAGGCACTGGATCGGATAATCAAAGATTTGAAAAATCAGGGCTATGTTTTTGCTACTTTTAATGACAGGGGTTAATAGTTTAATTCAACGCGGATTCCGCGGATTTTGATAAGATTTACGCGGCTTGATTATTATTGATACCTGAGTTTTAACTACTATTTTCATGGTTAGTTTTGTCCTCTTGGACATGGGGGGTTATAATAGTAATTCCATTGCTAAAAATATGAATTGACCAGGTTTTATTATAGCGGAGATTTCAATCTCCGCGGGAATGGCGTTATTTCGATAGTCGGAGAATGAATTCTCCTCTACGATATATGGCAAGAGGTTTTGCTATTGCCCAAATCCAGTTTAAACAAATCCGCGTTGAATTTAAGTACTTACATCGAGGGTTTATTTATGAGAAATATTTTAAGGAAACTGGAACGCAGACAGCCCTTACAAGAGGCTGAATATGAGGAGTTGCTGGAATATGCCCGTAAGCTCAGTGTTGACTCCCCGGAATCATACCTGCTCTTTTTTGAACAATATGCAGATTTTTTGTTAAAAGATTATTCTACCTATCTTCCCCGTTTTGCCAAAGGCCGGGATGACTTTATTAATTTTTTGTTGTCCAGACCCGACCTGGTTCAACGCCTGAGACATACTTCCCTATTGATCAGTGACTTTCCTGTTGAGTATCATCCTTACCTAATGTATACATTTGCCAAAGAGATCTCCAGTTCGGATTTACCCCTGCTGGATTTTTTGACCCGGAACAATGAACTAATTAATGAATTACCTTGCCCCCGCACCACTGAAATTGTTTATAAATATGAAGAAGCCAATCCCTATAAAGAACCAGGTCTAAAAGTCCATTTTGAACATATCGGGCGCTATTCTTTTGTAACCCGTGTGCAAAGCTACCGTTATTTGACCCGCAATAAAGCCCACGCAGATAAGATAGATTTAGTTGGGCCAGATCGCCTGGGAGGTATTTTTACTAATAAGCAGAAATCTATTTATTATTATATATACCTCACAGAACAGAATGAGGCAAAAGCACAGAACGCCTGCCGAATATTGCATCTGGCCCTGGGTCATGGATAGGAGCATTAAATGAAGGACATCATTAAAGAATTTACCAGCAGCCTACAAGCCGGGGATTTGTTTCAGTTTTGGGAACAGGAGCTTGCCTTACGGAATGAAATCAGGCAGGAATCTAAATATACTATGTCCATTGATAATACCGCGGTTTTCGATTTTCTGCTTCGTTCCCTGTATTACACGGGTAAACGGAGCTATTTCCTGCACATAATGTTTTCAAACATAAATAATATAACTGCAGTTAACTGGCTGTTGAAATGTGCCCCTGAAATATTACATGAGTTTCTTAGTTTTGTTCCTTTTCATATAATTAATACCCGCCCTGCCCCACAGCAGTTGCAGTTTATTATAACCATGTATAAAAATGACTGGCAGGAATATTTTAGAAAGATAATAAATGTCCTGGACCTGGAAGCGTGTAAACATCTGTTACCCCGTACCGGCAATCCGGACCTGCGCATCCTTATCAGAGACAGGCAAATCCTTCTGGAGCAACAGCAACTAAACCTTAACTACGGGCTGGTTAAAACAGATACAAAGCAGCAATCCTTTTCTACCATCTATGGGGATAAGCTTAGTTTGTTTATTAAAGCCGCAGAAAAAATACAGGCCTGCTCAGCTTCAAATTTTAATGACCCTTATGGAAATGAACGTTTTTCGTTACTGCTGGATACAGTTGATATTATTTTTCAGACCGGATTGGTGGAGGATAGTCTGGCTATTCTACTTGATGTTTACGAAGATTATCTGGATAAAAACCGTCTGGTTGATGTAAATCAGGAGGAAAAAGTATATGTTCGTTTAAACAAACTGGTACGTAAGATATTGCCGTTATATGCGTTGTTAACCGACCCGGTCCGTCCTTATGTCTTTACCTTGAATTTTTACCGGCAATGTTTCCATCTATTAAGCCCGGAAGTCGCTTCGCTGCATTACTTAAATATATATCAAACCTTATTGGAATCTTTGCAGGGTTATAATAAACACGGAATTTATGAAATAATGGAAAAAGCTAATGATATTAAATCAATTCGGCCTAATGATATTTTTATTATTCAGGAAGAAGAAATTAAGGCTGGCTTTAGTGAAGAAAGAATTCTATGGTTTAACCAGGCAATACAGGAAAGACTCTCATCTCTGCCTCATGAAGCATTTGTAATCATGGAATTTTTGAGATTACTAATTAAAGAGGGGTATAAACTTGAACAGCAAATTACTGAGAGCCTCTTTACCTGTTACACAGAACTGTGGAAATGGGTTCCTGCCAATATGTTTTTGAACCAGCAAATGGTAAATGAACTTGGTCCCCGGCTGGATGAAAAAAATCGTTATAAGGCGATCCGCATAGTAGATGGAATTAAGCAGTACAGCCTGGATAAACTTCTAAATGATTTTAATATCAAGCCTGATTTGTTTAAGAAAAGAGACGGAATAATGAGACTGCAAGTCCTTACCGCCAAATTTATGGGGGTGGAATGATGTTACCGCCAATTGATCACCATGTTGAAGAGATTAAACACTTCCTGCGGGAAATAAGAACTGAAATTGAGACCATAACTAAACCAATTAGTGTTAATAGTACTGACCTGCCCGCTATTGA
This sequence comes from Syntrophomonas sp., assembly GCA_039679805.1. GTDB lineage: Bacteria > Bacillota > Syntrophomonadia > Syntrophomonadales > Syntrophomonadaceae > JBDKUD01. The sequence continues at coordinate 7,237 of JBDKUD010000114.1, forward strand.
CAAGTACCTGTATGAAATCAACTCCTTCTATTACCAAAGCTTCGATACCCATTTTATGCCTGTATACGAGCGAAGAATAGAACAGGAAATGGCTGCTCTATTACATATAAGCCAGCAGGAAGATATGGTCAAAAAAGATTTGCTGGCTAATTTGAAGCGATATGCGCAGCTTTACAATCAGGTTAAAACTCTTACTGTTATACTGAGCACTTACCGTTCAGATATTAACAGCCACTTGTTGGCAGTAATTAATGAAAAGGAACAACTATCTACCGAGCTGCTCTATAGCGTAAAACAATTACAAGGCGGTATCGAGCAACTTTACAATATCCTTAAACCTCTATTGGAAATACTGGCAGACCGCGAGTATCTTTCAAGTATGGCTTATTCGCAGGTTAATATTCACGCTGTACAGATGCTGACGGCTCTGGACTGCCATAATATACAAATGGTAAAGAATTGGAACGGTTTCCTGCTTAACCTGGAGCTGCTTAAGAATCTGCTTAAAAAGCTTGACCATCCGGATGATCAGGCAGCCGGCCGAACCATTATTAAGCAAATATCAGCAAATGTTAATAATTACGGCAACAAACTTTTACCACCCCTACAAGAATTTTTTGAAAAGAACGTGCAACCCATGCTTATAAAGCAAATGGAACTTATCAGCCTTTACCTTGATAAGGGGAGTATAGCCAAAGTAAGCGAACTCGCTCTGGAACTGGCCGAATGGTTATCAGAGCTATTACCGGTTTTAAACCAGAACCCGGCTTATTTGTCGAAATTGAATCCTAACTTGTTGATAAATCTGCTTAGTATGAGCACTCCTTTGGATATTAACCTGATTACCAAGCTGGAAAAACATACTGCCGAAATGCTATCTGCCATAAATATTATGCTTAAAGAACTGATTCCTGCCAGTGAGCCTGATTTTATATATTTCAGCAATCAGGCCCAACAGATAATAGATAAGTTTTATTCTGATTATTATAAGCTCACTAATAATCAGAATATAAAAAATTCTGGCATGCTTTATTCCGCCCTAATTCGGGTTACTACTGATTCATTACTTCTGGAAGGCAGAATTGAGCTGCTGTTAAATAAACACGAGCACAAGGACATAATATCTTCCAAATCCTTAACCCTGGTTAACATGTTAGATAGTTATCTGAATCTTCTGGCCAACACCCGGGCTGACCTGGAAAGATTGTTGGCACCTCGCAACCTGAACCGAATCTGGAAGGATATAAATATCAGAATTGATCGTCTGCCTTTAGAAAAAGGACAAGTATTTCCTGATGATTACCGATATATTTTAGATGAATGTGCGGTAGAGACACGTATTACTGATGACCTCGATATGACTGTTTTACATGAGGAGGGTGATATTTTTATCATCCGGGTTGATGAATTAGTTGAGGAAGAAGTCCCTTATATGATCATAAGCATGAAAGGTTAAGTTTATGCATTTAGGAATAGACTGGGGAACATCATACACCAAAATAGGATATTGGGAAAATGGTAAACTGATAAACCTGGCCGGCCAGAGCCAATTCATCCCTACCGTAGTAACTTACCTTCCCTCTACCGGGCGTCTTTATTTTGGCAACACCGCCCTGCGCCTCAATGAACCAGGTGCTTGTTGTGCACAATTCTTTAAACTGGAGTTAAAAAGGAACCTGGGCTACACTCTGGGTCCATATGATCTGCCCGATATTTTAAAGGAGTTTTTTTCATTCTTAAATAGAGAATATGTTATCCCTCTTGATCAGCCAGTGGAGTCAATAACCATCGGTATCCCCAATTATTTTGGCCTTAAGGCACGGAGAGTTTTGCTGAAGACCATAACCACCTGTTTCGGTATTAAACGGGTGAATATGCTTCTTGAGCCTGCTGCTGCTGCTTTAGGATATAACTTGCTTAATCCGGAGCAACCTGTATATGGAGATATCCTCAGCATAGATATTGGCGGTGGAACCAGTGATTTCAGTTTTCTAACCATAGAAGCCGATTACAACCGATTAATAGTAGAATCGCAATTACAGACCGGGCATGATGTTTTCAGTGGTTCCGAGATTGATCGGGCTATTTTGCGTAATATTTTTTTCCCCGCTTTTAAAATTCAGACCGGCAGGTATGTAGCTGATAATTTGCTCCAGGAAAAATCTCTGGCCCCACAACAGAACTTTAAACTTAATCAGATGTTAAGAAGGGCGGAAAGCCTTAAAAAAGAACTGGGAACCAGAACATTAAACTATCTTAATATTCCTGACTTCTACGAAGGTCAATCGCTTATACTCACAGTTGACCAGGACATGTTTTTTTCCCAGACCCAACCAGTGTTTAAACGCCTGGAAGAATATATCGAGCAGTCCTTAAAAAGCAAAGCTGCTTATTTAGGCCTATACCAATCGGGAAAGTGGAACTTGGATTATATACTGCTGGTGGGAGGAGCTTCCTTAATATTGGGAGTAAAAGAATTACTGGCGACTACTTTCAATAATGTTCCCATTATTTTACCGGCAAATCGCGAATTCAATGTCCTGGCCGGTCTATCTGCCTGGGAAACTCAACATCAGTCCCGGCAACTGACCAGTATTAAAACCATCTATCCTTTTCATTTCTTTGCCGAAAGATTTGATCCTGTTCAGCAATCTACAATACTTGACAGACTTCCTTTTGATACTACCAATCTATCTTTAGATACAGAAAACCGCTATAAAATATTTACATTAGCACGGGATTCTGTTTATAACCTATCTTCTGATTGCGACAATGTTAAGTTCCGTGTTTATGAAGCGGCCGAGGAAGAGAATAATATTGTCGCACAACGATTTTCTGATCGGGATTTAGTACTGGAAATTGATGAACTAAAAACAGACCTGCCTGATTTTCTGGATATCTACCTGGACCTGGCTGGTTCTGAATTGAAAGCTGCCACGTCTTCTCAACCTGGGACTGAGGCATTTTTAAGCAAGCCCGGCTTTTTTCCTGGCCTACTTAATAAACAGACAACTTGCTATAATAATTACCAAAAGCTTCATAAAGCCAAACCGGATTTACTGGATAATTACCAGACACTTCTTAAACTTAAAGAAAGAACTTTACACAAACCCTATCAAGATCATATCCAAGCCACACTCTTCAAGCTCTATGCACTGATTGATTTGTTAAAATCTTAGCTACATTTGTATATGACAAGGAGTACATATAACTTAAGTTTATGCCCCTCAAAAAAAGGATTTATGACCTTTATGTAGAATAAAAGGTAAATTGTAAAGAATAAAAAGAAATTTAAGGAGGGTGATTAAATAAATAAGTATATTAAAATTATTTATTAGGAGGTAGTTATGGGAAAAGACAATATGGAATTAGTAAAAGTCCATGTAAACGATTTAACTGCAAATGCAGGATGCCTGGGTTTAATGGGTTTTGGCATGACCACAGTACTACTTAATATACACAATGCCGGATTTTTTAAGTTAAATGTTATGATTTTAGCCATGGGTATTTTTATGGGTGGATTGGCTCAAGTCATTGCCGGGATTATGGAATGGAAGAAGAATAATACATTTGGTATGACAGCCTTCACATGTTATGGATTTTTCTGGCTTTCACTGGTTTTTATCTGGTTATTCCCCGAGAAGGCTGGCGAAGCTGGAGCTCCAGATGCTAACGCTATGGCTGCCTATTTCTTTATGTGGGGATTATTCACTTTAGTTATGTTTTACGGGACACTTCGCGCCAACAAGGCTTCGCAATTTGTATTTGGTTCATTAGCCGTTCTTTTCTTTTTGCTTACCGCTGTAAAACTTACAGGAAGCCCTACCATTGCTACAATCACCGGATTTGAAGGAATTATCTGTGGCCTTTCCGCTATTTATTCTGCCCTGGGCCAAGTTCTAAATGAGGTTTACGGTAAAGTAGTGTGGCCTTTAGGATAAAAATAAGCAGCCAATATTTATCTCAATTTGGATTATGACAATTAACCGCATTTAAATTCATAAAATTCTATCTATTTAAGACGAAATTATATATGGAATTCCTTAAGTAAAAAATTTTTTATGACTCTAGTGGCTTAGTTCCGAAATTAAATCGGAGCCAA
>JBDKUD010000316.1:0-10294 GCA_039679805.1 Syntrophomonas sp.
AAGAAAAATAATGAACTGGTAGTGCTATTTTCAATATTACTTCAAGGTCTTTTCATAATTATTATGAATAATTTGATTTACTCCAGCAGTGATATTAATAAGCTTAAAGAAATCTTACCGGTTGTAAACATAATTATTGTCTTGCTTGTCACCTTAAACATCTATTCCATCAGTAGCCTTCAACAAACAGCAGAGTATAGACTTAAGGTTATCCTTTTAAAGGACCATCTTAAACAAGTTGAAGCACTGCTCCAAAACTTGCAGGAACAACGCCATCAGTATGGACATCATCTGCAGGCCATTCAGTCGATGGTTTACCTGGGACGAGAAAAAGAATTTAAAGAATATATAAACGGAATTATTGGCGGTTTTAGACATAGTAACGAGATTTTGTATGCTGGACACCCTGCCATAACCGGGCTGATTAATACCAAAAGTGAAATAGCTAAATCTCAGGGAATACATTTTGCAGCAGCGGTTAAATGTGACTTATCTAAAATAAATATCCCCTCCTGGGATTTATGCACGATTCTGGGCAACCTTATTGACAATGCTTTTGAAGCTTCTATTGTTGCCAAGGACCCTCGAGTGGGTATCGAGTTCAAAAGAGAAGAAAGCAATTATACTATTTATGTTATTAATAATGGAGCCATTATCGCCGAGAATGAAAAAGATAAGATTTTTTACCCCGGTTATTCTACAAAAGGGTACCTGGCCCGGGGTTATGGTTTGTACCTGGTAAAGAAAATTGTAGACCACTATGGTGGGAATATATTTCTAAAGCCAGGGAAACAGATAACATTTGTTGTCCAACTACCTATAGTAGGGGTCACGACCCCAAAGACCCCAAAGGGGTCAGGCACTAACCTACGAGTGATGACATCATTTTTGAGGTAATGATAGTGAAAGTATTAATTTTAGAGGATGAAGAGTATACTCGGGAGTTTATTAAAAAGTTGATATTGGATAACCTTAAAGACTGCAGCGTTTTTGATACTCCATATGGCACAGATGCAATCCAACTTGCAAAACAGCATTGCCCTGACCTAATACTCCTGGATATAGAACTTGACGGTCAGGACTTAAATGGATTGGATATTGCTAAACAAATCTACTCGTTTAATAAAGAGGCTTTTTTAGTATTTATTACCGGATATCCGCAGTATGCTGTGAATTCCTTTGCTGTGCATCCATTCAGTTATGTCTTAAAACCCATAAATATAAATAAGTTTATTGGGTTAATCAGGGAAATATCTGAATTGGCAGAGAAGAAGCATTTAAGAAGTCTAGATCGATTGGTAGTAAAAACTAAACGCGGGATTGTACATATTCCCAAGGAACAGATAATTTTTATAGAAAAAGAAAATGGTTTTATTCTAATTCATACTTATACTGGCACTCATCAATTATCCGGAGCACTTTCCGATCTGGAACGACAATTGGGAAATGATTTTATCAGGGTGCATCGTTCGTACATTATAAATCTAAAACATGTAATAAAGGTTAAGGAAGTTTTTGATCGATCATATGAAATTGAATTTGATAGATTCCCGCAGAAGGCTCTGATGAGCCGCTACCACTTCCGAAGGTATAAAAAGCTTTTTGATTTGTAAAGCAGCATTCGATTATATCTGCTATTACAAAGACTACCTTAAAATAATCTTATCCGGGAAAGCTGTAGTTCTGGAAATATTCCACGTTTTGTCAATATAAGCGGTGGTATAGACCTGTTCAATGCGGTGATAATAGTAAGCCCCTCTAGCCGTAAGATAATATACATTATCTCTATTAACAATTAACCCCGTTTTTACGCCCAGCCATAATTCCAGGCCATACATTTTGTTAAGCGGCCTGCCAATTAGTTCCTGAAACTTTTGCGGTTGAATTTCCATAGCGTAAGCATTCCAGAAAAGATAATAAGCCGCTCTTTGCCTTAAGGTAAAGATTAAAGTGAGCGCTGTTGGAAGTTGGTCTTGCTCAACTTTCCGGAAATAATCATCTATAGAGAATGTGTTAATTTTAAATTCCCGTCGCAATAAAGTAGTAGCCGACACCCCAAACCCCAAAAAATTATCTCTGGTGATCGATGAATATTTGCCGGTATCTTTTTGAGCAAAGGTCCAGACAGAAGTTCTTTCCCGTCCTGTTCTTTGGCAGTAATCAACGATACTGTTCAGCAGTTTCTTTTTTTCTTTCTCAGGCATAGGTTTGTAATCGTTATGAGTAAAGGTGAAGTCTATAAAGGGATAGGTTGATATTTGCGTGGCACCGTTGGAAAAAGCCTCTTCAATGTCATGGAGCAGTATATTTTCTGTTTGTCCTGGTATGGCAAATATTAAGTCAACATCAACTACGTCAAAATTGGCCTTTTGCACTAGCTGCAGTTTGGCAGCAAAATCGGTATTATTTCTGCCTAAAGATGAAAGGCATTCTTTGTTAAATGATTGAATGCCGATGCTCACCATGGTAACACCGGCCGTTTTTATTTGGGCCAAAGCTTCTGGATTTATATCATCGGGATGAAGCTCAATCCCGATGCCTTGTTGGATGGTGAAATATTTTTTTAAACTGTCAATAATGTCCTTTAAACTGTCTAACATCAGAGCCGGAGTTCCACCGCCAATATATAGACTGGTGACTTTCTTTTTTGTTTTCAACTGGGATCCTACCATTTCAATTTCCTTTTTAAGGGCTGATTTATATTTTTGAGCAACTTCCCGGTTGTAAACAACTTTACAATAAGGACAAAAGCTGCAAATACTGCGGCAAAAGGGGATATGGACATAAAGTCCCAACTCCTGTTCATTGGCATAATCCAGATAATTGCTGCATGTATTTTTAAAAACAAACGGTTGTAAAGAACGTGTCAAACATATGCGCAGCAGTGAGGTAATTAACATACTTGTATTCTCCTAAATATATTTGAGATAAGTTTTAAGCATTTCAAAAATTACTTTGATATGTCCGTTGAATACCAGAGCATATTCGGCAACAAAAAAATATCCGCAGTTATCACAAAGATTTTCGATTTCAATACATCTCCCGCAAACGTATTGTTGGCCATTTTCCATAACCACACACTGATAACAGGGTCTAGGGAAGGTATTATCAATAATATAAGGAAAGGCACTTTTTAGATTAAATATGGGATATCCCTGTTCCAACAACTCGAAAATTTGATTACAGCAAATTCGTTTTTCTTCCATCGACAATGACAGTTCTTCCGTGTTGGGATATGGGGTATGAAAATTAAAAGATACCGCCCGAACATTTTTTTGATTTTTAGCAATGTCCGAGACTATCCGAATATCATTTTTATTTATTTTATTTACCGCCATATAAACACATATATTTGCCAAGGGAGCGTTCTCAACATTTTTAATAATGGCATCATATGTATTTCCGCGAATTATATTATGTTTTTCCCTGCCGCCATCCAGGCTCAGCAAAATCAAATCTGCCTCAGGCAGATCCAGGCTAATTGTCCCGTTTGTCACTACAACAATCAGTAAAAAGCCCATACTTTTAGCTTCAATTACTAAGTCCCGGAGTGTTTTTTCCCCGTCCCTCCACAAAAAGGTTTCTCCGCCGCAGAAGAACAAAATGCGAATACCCTCCCGGTAGAGAATTTCCATATCCTTTTTGATTTGCAGGTAGGGATAAATTACCGAAGTGATATTATTGACAGCGCAATGCTTACAAGAAAGATTACACTTGTCCGTCAATATAATCGTTCCTAAAATGGGCTTTTTTCTGCGCAAAAGAATGGTACGCAGGCCGAATGCAGAAAAGCTCATCAACGCAGATAGCTTCATTAAAATTCTCCTTAAATATTAGGGAAGTGCGGCAACTTTTATAAATAAAAATTTATAAACAATCTTAAGCAGCAACTTCGCTTACTTAATAGCTAGGCTAAAAGATTTGGCAGCAGGAAACGCAGCACGACAAAGATAATTAAAAACATTTGTATATAATGCCAAACCGTTATGATTCTAATTTTCTACAGGCCGGGTATATTTGAAATTGACTTCTCCTTTATATTTGGGTATAGCTAGACTTTCGCTTTTCTTTATAGTAATTTTTATACCAAATTTTCGTAGATACTCTGCTAAACCACTTTGTAATTCCAAAGAGTTAATCATCATTTTACTGTTACCGATAGCTTTTATTACAAAAGGGCTTGAATATTGATTGCCATTTATTAATACTGAAGTCCCAGCGCAACGTATAGAACTGGTTGCTATCAAGCGTTCGCCGTTAATTGATATTGCTTCCGCACCTGCAAATGTTAGCTCATTTACAATATTACGTAAATCAGCATCATGAACTATAAAGCTAGTTGGATCATCTTTTGTTGGTGATTTGCCGTCTGAAAGGGTTACTACCACTCCAGGACCTTCCACATTAACAGTTCCCGCCAACATTTGATTATATGTGCCCTTTTCGGTCTTGCTGTTTGACTGGAAAACATTAGTATTGGGGACATTGGTGCATCCAACTACACCTACCAAGATAAATATTGAAATAGCGATGATGCTTACGAAAAGAGATTCTTTTTTAAACTTTGCAATCATGTATATCCTCCTCTTGATATCAGATTTTTGAGATAACATCCTGGTTGTTCCAGGAATCCATTGCGGGGTAAGCATCATTTCTAATACGCGTATAATAGTACGTCCATATTCTTTATGTCTTTCCGGATCAAGTGATGATAAAACCAGGGCATCACAGGCCAGTTCACAATCCTGATGCATACGATAAAAGCCATACCAAATTACTGGATTAAACCAGTGCATAATCTGTAATAATGCCGTTATCCAATTAATTATGATGTCTTTCCGTTTCCAATGGGCTAATTCATGCAATATGATATATTTCAATTCGGTGTTAGTAAGGCTTTTAATGAAACTATCCGGTATCAGCAGCAATGGCTTTATAGGACCAAATAGTGCAGGTGTATGAGCTTTACTCGTGATTACAATAGGGATATTCTTAGTAATCTTCAGTTCTGATTTGCAGGTTTCTAATATGTAAGTAACTGATTCACTATTCGTTTTAAGCTCAGTTCTAATATGATACCAGAGTTTTAAGTTAATAAATATTGTGTATCCAACCAGTAGAGCAACTCCTATAAGCCACAATATAATTAAAGCAGCCTTCCAGTTAATTACTTCAAAATTTGTCGGCGCAGGTTTGGCCGTAAAATCGCTTTTAATTTCTGATGAGCTTGAGGCTAAAGGTATAGTATTGCTCGCAAATTTGCTGGGGGAATTTCCCGTTTCCGTTGATAGATTCTTTAGTTCGGTAAAGCTAGCCTGACTGCTGAAAATGCTTCCCAGAGAATTGAGTTTTACAAAGTTATAGATGCTCACGGGACTTTCGAGGGTAAAGGGAATGATTAGTCTCAGCAACAGTAGAACCCATATGTAATAATGCCAATTAGCATTTAAGGTGCTTTTAAACGCAAATTTTACTGCAAGAATTAGAAAGACCAATATGCTTCCCATTAGCGATGAAAGTACTATCCAATCAAAGATGGATGAAACTCCTTGCACTGCGGCCATCTCCTTACTTTCTATCGTCGATAATACGTTTAAGCTCCTTAATATCCTCTTCCGACAATCGCTGTTCTTGAATATAATTAGCCAGCATTAAATTTAGGGAGCCATTAAATACTTTTTGCAGGAAATTTTCGCTTTCAACTCTGATACCTTCATTTTCTGAAACCAAAGGATAATATAAATAGGCTTTTCCTTCTACGTGGAATCCCAGTACCTTTTTTTCAACTAATCGTCTGATCAGAGTTTTAATGGTCTTAGGCTTCCAATCAGTATTATTCTCTAATTGATCTATTACCTCATTTGCTGTTATTGGCGAACTTCCCCAGATTACTTGCATTACCCGCCACTCTGCATCGGATATTTGTGGAAACTCTTTCATTTTAATAACTCCTTTCCGCTTACACATGTAATACATGATTAAAGATTACACGTGTAAGCGGATTTTGTCAACCTTTAACATATTCTAATTGGTTGCGAATTTGTATCGTGCCAAAATAGCTCGTTATCTAATGAAGTCAAGTTTGGGAATATTTAAGTCCTTGTTTGAAATCATGATAGATAAGCTTAAAGGAATAATGGTAAAAAGCGAATGCATTGTTAAGTCATTTCGATTTGGGGATATCGAAGCGGTAACCGATTTTGTAAACAGTTACGATGGCATCCTGCAAACCCAACTTGCTGCGCAGACGCTGAACATGCATATCGACGGTCCGGGTCTCACCCATATAATCATAGCCCCATACATGCTCCAGGATTTGTTCACGCGATAGAGCGATGGCCTTGTTTTGTATAAAAAGTGCCAGGAGTTCAAATTCTTTATGGGTCAGGTAAACTTCCTGCCCCTCTTTACGAACCATTCGCTCTTCCATACAGATCTCCAGGTCGCGGATAACGATACGCGGATGACTGCGGTAACGTCGTAATACCGCAGCCATCCGCGCAATCAGTTCAACCGCTTCAAATGGTTTGACCATATAGTCATCTGCTCCCAGATTGAGAGCCCTGACCTTATCACTCATCTGATCTCGGGCAGTAAGAAAAATAACCGGCAGGCCTCTTCTTTTCAATTCCTGGAGGATATCGAAACCGCTCATTCCAGGCAGCATTACATCCAAAACCACGATATGAAACATTTCTTTGTCCAGGAAACCGAGGGCTGCCCCGCCATCATAGGCCTGCCACGTTTTATAACCGGCTATTTCCAGGTTCATTCTGATTAGATCAGAGATTGACTGATCATCCTCCACAACCAGGACCTTTATCAAAATTAAGACACTCCCTTAATTTGAATCTATAAAAGATATAAAACTAACGTTCCCATTCGTTCGATCCACAAATACGTGCAACGGCGAACCCGCTTTGTCCCGATAGCGTAGGGATCCCAGATCCTTGTCGAAGGCTTCGAAGCGGTAGTCTAACAAGTTCTTCTGTTGCAAAAACCGGTCCGCAATCTTCCGCATCTTTTCCGCATTGATTTCCGGTTTAGTATTATAGATCGAGTGATTTGTTCCCTCAATGGCATGAACCTTTCCGCTCAAGGCATCTATTTGAGCACCATATCTTATGAACCTGCCCTCAAGTGGGGCAATGTTTTTCCAGGAAACAAACCATGTTTTCTCCCCTTTATCACCTTCAAAAAAACGTACCTGTTCGATCATCTCGCTGGTAGCTACTTCGCCATAATACTGCTTTATACTTGCCTTGGCCATTTCAATCGCTTCTGCCCGGTTAATCTTCAAATCGTTTCCCTGCAAGGTGTAAGCGACCTGCTGCGAAAATTTAAATCCAGCTACATCGCCTGCCTCGTTAAAGTAAAGCATGATAAATTTGTCTATTCCATACCGGAACTCTACAAAAATTCCCTCCATATAAGAACTACTGGCTTCGAAGATACTTAATGGAGCTTCCTTGACCAATGCATACTTTTCTATAAAGGCCAAAGCGGTATCCTGGTATGCTAACACATCTTCTTTGGAAATGTTCTTGTGACCCCAGTTCGGACGGTAACGCAGCTGCACCACTTCTCCCGATTGAGCATCGATCTCAGCCGAATATACCGGTTTTTTAGCATCTTTCCCCACCCAGCTGAGCTTCCAATACGGGTTCATCCACAGAATTCCGTCGTCTTCAATCAGAGCCGCCTTTAGAACCAGATTTTTGTCAATGTTCTGAATGTTAAAGTACTGTCGGAAGGCAGCTTCGGCTTTCTCCACTGCTTCGGCCTGCTGAACAGAAGCGGCAAAATGGCCGGTATTTTCGATTTTATCCGCTGATTTTTGTTCTTGGGAAAACACGACATCCTTTTCCATTCCTCCGGCCTGGCACCCCCCCAGAGCCGACAACATCAGCAGCAAGATCAAACCTAGACTTACCTTTTTCATAAACATGAGCCTCTCTCCTCGCTTTCATTTATTAAAATCTAATGAAAGCTTACTCCGCTTCTATATCGGAATCTTGTTGGACTTGTAAAATATTTGTATCCTAATTTTGTATAATAATCTTGATTCGGGTGCCCTGTCCTGCTTCACTCTCCACCTCTATCTTCCAATCATGAAGCGTAGCAATTTGAAAACAAATGGCCAGTCCGAGCCCCAAACCATTCTGCCCGGTTCTGGCTTCATCCGTGGTATAAAAGGGCTCAAACAGCTTGGCGTGTGCCTCTGCGGGAATCCCTGTTCCGTCATCCCTTACAAAGATCCCGCTCTGCGCCGCTTGCCTGAATACGCCTAAGGTAACGTTGCTATTTTCAGGGGAGGCTTTCAAGGCATTCTCCAGCAGATTTCCGAGCAAAATGGCACACAACTCAGGGTCCCCATCGAATATGTAATCATCCGGTTCAATGAGCAGCTTTACTTGCTCGTTTTCCAGCCTAATCCTGAACGATTGCGCTGCCTGGGCAAAGATTCCCTGTGCGCTTAGACTTTCCAGATTGAGATTCGACTGTCTTAGCTTGACCAATTTCAGCATGCTTTCCGACAGATGCTGAATCCGCTTACCTTCACGGTAGATATTGTCAATACTGATTTGAAAATACTCCGGGGTTAAACCCCGCGTTTTCAACAGTTCGGAATAGCCAATTATCGAAGTTAGTGGTGTTCGTAGTTCATGGGTAAAATTATCGATGAATTGCTGTTTCTGCTGAGCAGAATCATTTAATTCCTCCACTTTTTGCTGAATTAGTTCGGCCATATGGTTAAAACTTAGGGCTAAAATACCTATTTCATCGTTAGAATCATAGGTAACCCGTTGTGAATAAGTTCCCTGGGCAATTTTCTGAGCACTGAGTGTAAGTTCTTCCAACGGATGGGTAACCCTCCTGCTGATAAGGTAAATGCCGAGACCAAAAAGCAGACATGCCAGAAGATCAATCGCCATAAAAAAGACATATTCCTTTTGCCTCTTCTCGTATATGCTGCTGATATCTTTGATGTAACTGACGTAGATATCTTCTCCGCCCACTGTAAGTAAAGACGAGGCAAATAGATAGCTCTTATCTTCCCGGTCACGAATGACGTAGTTCTGCACGCCATGCTTCATTTTTTGTAACTCAGCCCGACTTAAGCTCAGTTTTCCGGGAAAATTCTGATAAAATGCCTTACGGTCTTGTCGCAATACTTCCAGGTAGGAGCCTGGCGGCATCGCATTACGAGTATAGCTCGCAACATAATTACGAAGTATTTGCAGTTCAAAACCATCAGTATATGCAATCCTGCCTTGAAGGAGGACTTCAAGCCCTGAACTCAAGGTCTGCTGTTGCTCCAGAACTCTGCTAAGCTCGCTTTGCAGTTCTGAGGAATGACTGCTCTCAATGATCGCTGCGCCGGAGATATTGAAAATCACTATAAAAAGAAGCAAAGACCACAAGGCCATTTTTTGCCACAATTTCATTTTCGGTATCCTTTCGAATATGCCGCTCTCTCTTCAAACATAATTGTCTAATAAAACAGCCCTCTTCTGCTCACTATTGCTCTATTGAATATAACACTATCGATATAATTCCTGTCTTGCCTTCATTCTAGAAACTAACCACTCCTTTAAAGGAAATAACTCCTTTAATTCCTACTGCTTGATTTCTTATTTAATGATAAAAATTCCTGCTGTTATTATTGAATACCCGATTTTGACTCTCAGATAACCATAAAAGTAACCCACCCCTGTTAGAAATTTGTATGTAATGTCTTGGACAAGTCTATACTTTTTAATACCTATCGCGATTTTGATACCAATTCCTTCGCCAGAGGGAGGGGGATACTTTTAATAGAATCTGCTTTTCATCCTTTACAAAAGTCTCACTTACTAACAATTAATTGAATAATATATTAGAAATAGATATTAGAAGGTGGGTATGTGAAAGCGGTAGTGGAAATGCGAAATGTTAGCATGACCTATCAATCCCCGAATGGGGAGGTCAAAGCCCTGGAGAACATTAACTTTACGGTATATGATGGCGAATTTGTGTGTATTGTAGGCCCCAGCGGTTGTGGCAAATCTACCCTTTTATCTATAATTTCTGGTTTACTTGCTCCAACTTCCGGCCAAACAGTTCTGTATGGAGAGGCCTTAAGCGGGCCTTCAAGAAAGACCGGTTACATGTTACAAAAGGATCATTTGTTTGAATGGAGAACGATTCTGCAAAATGTTTTGCTGGGTGTTGAGATTCAAAAGGCACTTACACCAGAGATTAAGCAAAAAGCCATGATGTTTTTGAAAACTTATGGACTTTATGAATTCCG
>JBDKUD010000296.1:0-2423 GCA_039679805.1 Syntrophomonas sp.
TTACCAACCTGGCCAGTGGATCATACGAGGTAACTGCGAGAGCAGAAGGCTGGCAAAGGCAACCATATGCCGGTAATGTAAATGTGACTGCTTCTAACGAAACCGCAAATATCAATTATACGTTGCAAAGGGGATCTGCAACAGTTGCAGCAGTTTCTGACATTCCAGATTTTCATATCAACAGCGGTACGCCGGTAAACGATTTGGGATTACCTTCAAACATAAAGATTACCTTAAGTGATGATTCAAGACCGCATGTTGGCTTAAGCTGGGATGGAGGAACCCCTAGCTATAGCCCCACTGTTGACGGAATTTATGTCTTCTCCGGTAATTTACTAATTCCAAGTACAAATAACCCTGCCAATCAAAAAGCTAAACTTGACGTTATAACGGGAAATGCAGCGCCTACTTTCACCTCTGCTATAATTAGTGGCTTAGCCAAAGAGGGTAATCAGTTAACGGCTAGTGGAATAGGATATGCAGATGCTGAATCTGATGCAGCAGGAACAACGCTTTATCAATGGATAATTTGTGAAACTGCTGCCGGCGAATATGTCAATATTCCCGAGGCAACCAGTTCAAGCTATACGGTTAAGGTGAGCGATATAGGCAAGTATATTAAGGTATTAGTAACCCCAGTAGCCTCAACAGGTACGCTTGTAGGAAAAGGAGTTTTAAGTTCAGCGATAGGACCTGTATGTCCGGTTGGATTCACTAATTTGTCCGTTGCTATTGATCCAACCAGCAAACAAGTAACGATTTCTGGAAACATTGATTCTGGTGGGGATAGGGAAGTTTCTGTAAACGTAACTGACCCTGATGGAAACGTAGATTTTACGGGAAAGACAAAAAGTGATTCCAGCGGCGCTTTTAATTTTATATATACCACAACCAGTACTGCAACCGGTAACTTTTCCGTAGAATTAAATGGAGATGGAGTAAGCACGCCGGCAATAATTAAATTTTCGTCATCAGGAGCATTTATTGATGAATGTTTTATCGCTACAGCTTCTTTCGGTTCCAAATTTGAGCCTGCCGTTGTACTCTTACGTCAGTTCCGAGATAAGTACCTTTTGAGTAATCGACCCGGACAGGCTTTTGTGAACTTTTATTATAAAAATTCACCACCAATAGCGGCTTATATTGCAGGTAACGAAGTTTTGAAGGCGATAGTTAGAGCAATCTTAACGCCTATTGTAGGAATAGTATATCTGGTATTCCATCCTATGTTGGCCTACGCACTGATTATATTAATTGTGCTAAGACTGATTGCCAGAAGGAAACGAAATATAAACACCAGGCGAGTAGCTTATTAGGCCGTAATTTTCTTAGTAGTTATCCTTTTTGCATATCATCCAAGATATGACTATCAAGATTCAACGGCAATAGAACCGAGGCCAGTCGTGCGGATGCCAATTTTGGGGATACTCCCTAGGTAAGCGCGCGTGTTGCAAATCATGAAACAGAATATGTTTCAATCCGCCTTAAAAACGCTGAGAACTCTTTGCTTAGGATCCGGGACTGTAAGGACTACCAGCAGGCAATATACGTAGTTTCTATCGTGGTAGATAGCTACTTCCTAGCTTAGCCGATTTTCGGCTGGAGGGCTTTATGCCAAACAGGGACTATTCCCTCCGAACCGTCCCCGTATTCCGCTAGTAAGAACTTTCTTCACTTGCCTGTAGAGCTTTTTCATAGGTCTCACGGCATTTGATTCGCTTTGCCACAGCCCAGAAAGCCTCAAAATCAGATAGATATTCTCCCTTGTAGAGGGCTAAGATTTGTAGCAATGCTTTGTGGCTGTGGTGAAGTTCGAATTCTTTTTTGGCCGCTTGGAATTGATCATAATCCACCTCAATCTCATCTTTGCAAATGCTGTAATGCTTTTCATGTTTGATGATCACATTCTCGATACCAAGGCTGCTTAGGTCTTTTTTAATCTGGGCCAGGTTTACCCCGATCAGTTTTTTCACATTATCAGATTCAGACTCTGACCAGATTGCCTGATAGATCTGCTCTTTCGTAAGTCCCTTGCTGCCCGCATCGAGCAGTAGGGCGAACAATTCACGTTCCTTTTTCGTCCGCATTTTTAAGGGCTCCTGCCGATTGCTATAGGGGAAAACTGAGAAGTCGCCCAGGGTATTTATGTATACCTTTTTAGGTTTATAGCCGGCAAACAACATCATTTGTTCGGTGAAATCAGGCTCTATTCCATGGTCAAATGCAAACTCCAGGATGGGGTCATAGGCCTGGCGTACTTTGAAATATTCATAAATGCCATTTTCGTCACAAAGCTGCAGATAGCGTTTCGTCAGGCGGATGGCCTGAGCCTCATCCTGCATTGTAATCGCAGCTCTGGCCAGTATCCCGTAAGCCAGGGTAGGGAGAAGCATGATGTCAGATCGTTCTCCGATTTCTATGCA
>JBDKUD010000170.1:0-1703 GCA_039679805.1 Syntrophomonas sp.
TTGCAGGAACGCTCAGCGGAGCCGTTGGAGCAGCTATAGTATATTCTCTGGTGGGGCGTTTTAA
Source organism: Syntrophomonas sp. (assembly GCA_039679805.1). GTDB lineage: Bacteria > Bacillota > Syntrophomonadia > Syntrophomonadales > Syntrophomonadaceae > JBDKUD01. Next base: position 65 of record JBDKUD010000170.1, read on the forward strand.
TTATTTGGATACGGTATTAACAGGTTCAGTAATGACTAGCTTTATTGCCGCCGTTACTGTAGGGGGCAAAGCGATTGGCAAGAGTGTTGCTTTAAATAATGCCAACAATATTATTTTCAAGGTAGCAATTATTCTGGGTTGGTGGGAACAAATAACTGGAATTGAATTGTTTAATAACAGAAGGTGAATAAATGTACAAAATACTTGATTTGATTAACTCACCTCAGGATGTAAAAGAACTGTCCATTCCCCAGATGAATCAATTAGCTGATGATTTAAGACAAATCTTAATTAATAGTGTTGCTCAATGTGGCGGGCATCTGGCTGCCAATCTGGGGGTAGTGGAGCTTACTATAGCCCTGCATTATGTTTTTGATTCCCCAAAAGATAAGATTATATGGGATGTAGGCCATCAAAGTTATGTGCATAAAATATTAACCGGCCGTAAGGATAAAATGTTATCTCTGCGTCAATATGGCGGTATCAGTGGCTTTCCCCGCCCTGAGGAATCGGTTCACGATGCTTTTAATGCTGGTCACAGCAGTACATCTATTTCAGCTGCTCTGGGAATGGCTTTGGCTCGAGACCTGCAAAACCAAAAGCATTCGGTAGTTGCAGTGATTGGTGACGGAGCTCTGACCGGAGGTATGGCTTTTGAGGCTCTTAATCATGCCGGCAATGAGGGCCGTGACCTTATAGTCATCCTTAATGATAATGAAATGTCTATTTCTCGCAATGTTGGGGCTATGTCCAGTTATCTTAACCGCCTGCGGACTGCTCCACGGTATTCCCAGAAAAAAGAAGAAATTGAATCAGCTTTAAATCGGATTCCCAGAATTGGACGCAATCTGGCCCGGGCGGCCGGAAGAGTTAAAGATACCGTGAAGTATCTGGTGGTTCCGGGAATACTTTTTGAAGAACTGGGTTTTACGTATATTGGACCAGTTAATGGTCATGACCTGGATGAATTAACGTTGGTACTGGCCAATGCCAGACAAATGAAGGGACCGGTATTGATCCATACGCTTACCGAAAAAGGGCGCGGATATGAACCTGCCCGTCAGAATCCTGATGTTTTTCATGGGGTAGGCCCATTTGACGTTAAGACCGGTCGCCAGTTCAAAAAGGCGGTAAAGACTTATACCGAGATATTCGGCAGTTGTATTGTTGATATGGCTAAAAACGATGCAAGAATTGTGGCTATAACTGCAGCAATGGGCGGAGGGACAGGCCTGAATGATTTTGCCAGTATGTATCCAAAGCGATTTTTTGACGTCGGTATTTGTGAGCAACATGCCGTTACCATGGCAGCAGGTATGGCTAAAGCCGGACTAAAACCGATAGTGTGTTTGTACTCTACTTTTCTGCAGCGAGCCTATGACCAGATTATTCATGATGTTGCTTTACCGAAGCTTCCCGTTATTTTTGCTATCGATAGAGCAGGACTGGTAGGTGAGGATGGGGCTACCCATCAAGGAGCATTTGATATGTCCTTCCTGCGTATAATTCCTAATCTTACCATTATGGCTCCTACTGATGAAAATGAATTAGTGGATATGTTTTATACTGCCATGGACCTTAATGGGCCGGTTGCTATCAGGTACCCGCGCGGAGTTGGTGAAGGCGTGGAAGTTGCTGA
>JBDKUD010000254.1:0-6219 GCA_039679805.1 Syntrophomonas sp.
ATTTTTTTCTGCGAGCGTTTGAAAAAAGCTAAAATTCGGAGGGCAGGACTTTGTTGCAGAGCCAGATTTCTTTGGATGATATCAGCCAGATCATAACCTGTATATCGATATTGCTTTCTGAATCGAGTTAATGGCGGGATTATTTCGATCAAAAGTACTTGGTCAGATTTTTCGCTCTGTAAATCGATAATTACTTTAACTTTATAATAAGAAAATAAGATTAAAATAATGCTTAGTAACAGTATCGAAATCAGGAAACTAATGGGCATGTTAATTTCTCCTGTTTTCCCATATAGTTCCCTTAAAATACCATTTTATACATTCAATTGTTTTCGTGAGCTTCTTCAATTACCTTTTCAATAATGGATATAACTTTAAACATCTCATCATCAATATTAAGATTAGGCCGTCCCATTCGAAACGTTGGACAATGCAGATTATAATTAAGAATTTTCTTATCTATCTTCTCCAAAACCAGCCGCTGTTCGAAGTAAAAGGAAGCCTTTTTACTGTCAAATCTTTTGACACTGGGGCCGATATGTTTTTCCGCTATAAACATACAGGTATAACGCCTGAAGTTTTCCACCTCTTGCCAGAACTTCTCAATATCTGCATCAATTTCTTTACCCAATTCAATCCAGTAAGGAGCAAAATCATTATCTTTTAGTATTTTAAAAGCCATACGCAGATCAGCGGGCTCGTATGGATTTTCCGTTAAATCCAGAGGTTGTCCTTTTCCTTTTAGATTATCAAAGTCACCTCGTTCACGTGCTTTACGTATCTGCTCCTCTACCAGGTCCTGAGTGCTGCTCATATAACGGGCCAGCTTTCGATTCTGTTGGGCCTTAATCTTTATTTCTTCCTCTAATGATTTTTCCGACATGCTCAAGCCTCCTCGATATCAGGCAACTCATTCAGGCTGGACAATCCAAATATCCTTAGAAATTCCTCAGTGGTAGTATATTGTACCGGCTTGCCAACAACATCCTTTTTCCCATCTTCCCTTATTAATCCTTTATCCAGCAGGTTATTAATTATTTTATCGGCTTTTACTCCGCGTACTTTCTCAATCTCGGCCCTGGTTACAGGTTGTTGGTATGCGATAATAGCCAGGGTTTCCATAGCTGCCGGTGATAATCTTCTTCTAACCGGTTTGCTCATTTTAGCCAGGAACTCCGAATACTCCGGCCTGGTACACATAGCATATGCACCATTTACCCCTAATATTTGTATTCCTCTTTTTTCTTCATTATACTCAGCAATCATTTCCTGCAAAATAATCTTTAGATCTACTAATGGTACATCAAGTATTTCTATTAAATCTTCCATCGGTACCGGTTCTGAGCGTACAAACAAAATAGCCTCAACTGCAGCTTTAATCTGGTCACGCATTAACATCATATTCCGCCACCTGTAAATAAACTTTTATATCAGAGAACCCTTTTTCCTGCCAGGCTGTTACCCGTCTCTGACGCACCAGTTCCAGTAATGCCAAGAAAAAAGCCAGGGCTTCTCTTTTATTCAATACTCCTGCAAATAAATCCTGAAAAATAATCCCCTTTTTATATATTCTCAGCCTTTCCAATAGTTCCTCCATTTTTTCAGTTACATTAACATCTCCCTGTGGTATCGTAAAGACGTTTCGGGGATCATTTGCACAAAAAACCGACTGATAAGCCCTGGTAAGAGCAGCTATACTGGCCCAGATTTCTTCCTTCTCCTCCGCCTGAAAGATAACATCCCGAAAAAATATCCGTTTACACTCACCACTCTGCCGCTCCATGAGTAATTCAGCCACTTTTTTAATTCTTTTATATTCCAAGAGCCTTTGTACTAATTCCTCCCGTGGATCAAGCGCTTCTTCCTCTGTATTTTCTGCTTCACCTTTTAACCCGGGTAACAACAATCGCGATTTCAGGTTCAAAAGGTAAGAAGCCATTATTAGGAAATCCCCCAGGACCTCGAGGTCGTATTCACCTGTATCTTTAAGGTATTCCATATACTGATCGGTAATAGCAGCAATGGGTATATCGTATATATCAAGTTCATTTTTATCAATTAAATAAAGAAGTAAATCCAGAGGGCCATGAAAAGCCTCCAGATCAACAATATAGTCCATAGTTACCTCCGGTAACCGTGAGGAGTAAGGTGTAAGGAGTAAGGTGTAGATAAATCTACTCAGACACCTTACCGCTAACTCCTAACTCCTAACGAATATAAGTCTGCGTCGATTTTAGAAAATCTAATGCCTTAATAGTTAATAATAATTACTGTTTCCTGTTTCCACTAATTGGACAAAAATGGAACTTAAAAGGCTCAACAAAAGCAGGCCAGTCCTGCCCTGCAGAGGAATGTTTCACGTGAAACATTCCTCCAATTGAACCTTCTTTAGTAAGATAAGGTAATATCTCAAACTCAGCCTGATTTTCTAAAAAACCAAACCATATAGTAAATTCTCCAACAGGCCGGCCAGGGGTAAAAATACTTTTCCGGCCATACCAGTAACAATTAGAAGCAGCAACAACAGCGGTCCATACTGTTCCAAAGAATAAATAGCCTGAGTCCCGGAATCGGGAAGTAACCCGGCCAAGATCCTGGACCCATCCAGAGGGGGAACCGGAATAAGATTAAAAGCAGCCAGAATTAAGTTAATGCTAACCAAAGGATAAATAAGCTGAATCAAGACGGCATTATTTCCACTGTATGTGCCAAGGTGTGGGTCAAAACCAGATAACTTCAAAGCCAGCATTCCCAGCCAGGCTAGTAAAAGGTTCATAACTGGTCCCGCCAGAGAAACCAGCATCATGCCTTTTTTCATGCTGATATTCCTGAATTTCAGGGGATTCACTTGTACCGGCTTGGCCCAGCCAAATTGAAAAAGAAAGAGCATTAAAAAACCAACCCAATCGATATGTGGAAATGGGTTTAATGTAAGCCTGCCCTGATAGTAAGGGGTATCGTCTCCCAGCAGGTCAGCAACTCTGCCATGGGCATATTCATGAAAAGTCAGTGCAATCACAATGGCAGGCAGCGAAATTATCATATTAGTAAACGATTGCATCTTCAAATCTCCCTTCTGCAATCCATTTTTTTATCATATTCACCTCATCTGCCCCGGTATTTATTTCTTGGTTAAGTTTTAACTCATATAGTTTGTCAAGAATTAATTTATAATATGGCCCCTGTTTTAATCCCAGTTGCTGAAGATCAAAACCGTTAGTGTCTACCTTAACTGTTTCCTTCAAATCTAAATATTTAACTACTTTTTCCCAGGCATCCTCTTCCCTTAAACACAACAATAAATATATGAGGGTTTCATTTGTAAATCCACCTACCAGTTTATCTAATTCACCAAGTTGTAAATAAGGGCTTTCCGTTATCTCATTTACCAATCTCTTAATCTGTATAGATTCCCGGATACTTTTCTGGGCATGGGAATCCAGAGAATAACGTTTTAATATTTCTTCAATCTTATCCTCCGTTAAACAAGAGAGAATATACATGATGTAAACCAGCCAGGACCTGGCATCGGGTTTGCAGTAACGTTCCTGCCACCAGGCTGTTACTATTGATACTCTTTTAAGAGTTGCCTCGCTAAGCTCATCCAGCCGTACTTCCGGCAATATATATTTCCATACCCCTATTTCCGTCATGCGTTTTAGAGCAGGAACCGGATCATTTTCATCTAAAATTAATATCAGTTCATGAAGTATACGTTTATAAGACAGCTTGCCCAGCATCCTGCGTTCAATAGCATCGCAGGCAAAACGGAAAGTATCAGATTCAATAGTGAATTTATACCTCTGTTCAAACCGTATAGCCCTGAGAATTCGGGTAGGATCCTCCACAAAGCTTAGATTATACAGAATTCTTATTATACCTTTTTGCAGATCAATACGTCCGCCAAAGTAATCTATTAATTCACCAAATCGGTCCGGGTTAAGGCAAATCGCCAAGGTATTAATAGTAAAATCCCGGCGGTACATATCCTCTTTAATTGATGATCTTTCTACCCGGGGAAGAGCAGCGGGAAATTCATAATATTCAGTACGGGCAGTCGCAACATCCAATTTGGTGCCATCCCCCAACTTAACCACCGCCGTACGAAAACGTTCATGAAGGCGTTCCTTACCTCCTAAACGAGTGGCTAAATCATGGGCCAGTTCTTGGCCGTCTCCTTCCACCACCAGGTCAACATCGTAATTAGGTACCCTTAACAATAGGTCTCTTACAAAGCCACCCACACAATAAGCCGTGCTGCCCTTAATCTCAGCCAGTTCCCCGGCAGTTTGCAATATTGAAAGTAACCGGGAAGGAAGCCTGTCCCGCATCAGTTCCTGATAATTAGCAGTCGCTCCTTCGTCATTTAGTGTATATAATACGGCGTGGTCCTCCGGATAGTCTTCACCATGTAATATTCTCAAAATATCAGTACGGGATACTATCCCGGCCAGCCTTTCTCCATCTACTACCGGAAGCCGGCCAATATCAAATTCAACCATTAGTTTTTGGATATCCTCAATTGAGGTGTCAGGGCTTATTGACATAACCTGAGAAGACATAAAACCTTTAACTGGTGCGTGTCCCAGTTCGTGAATTCTAGCCTTGTCAACATCCCGCCGGGATATTACTCCCACCATTTCATTCCCTTGAACCACCGGCATGCCGGTATAACCATACCTAAGCATTATTCCTCCGGCTTCCTCCATAGTAATATCCGGCGAAATAGTCCGTACCGGTGTTGACATTATATCCCGGGCTACTGCCCCCGGGTTGACATTTTCACTCAAACTTTCCCTAATCAAATGGGATACTTCTTCACAACTTTTACCCTTGACTACCGCTGAAGCAGCCTTTTCGTGACCTCGTCCTCCCAGTGCTTTTAGGACTTCATTAACCTTAATATTATTCATTCGGCTACGAGCTACTACATTAATTTTACCATCCATAAGAGCTACGACAAAAACAGCATCACAGTTATCCATTTCAAAGAGCCGGAAAGTTACAATATCAAGCCCGGGGATAAATTCATTGGTTTCTGATTCTGCAATTACTATATTGGCATTATTCACCTCAAAATGTTGTGCTGAATGAAGCAAATCTTGCAATATCTGTCTTTGCTCATTGGAGAATGGTTTTTCCATGAAATTAGCCACCACGGAAAGATTGGCCCCCCGATTCAGTAAAAATGCTACTGCGGTGACATCCCGGGAAGTAGTGGAAGAAAAAAGCAGACTTCCGGTATCTTCGTAAATGCCCAAAGCCAGTATGGTGGCGTCAAATGGGCTAATATATATATTCGCAGTTATAATTTGTTCTACCAGGATGGTAGTAGCTGCTCCGATTATGTGAATTTCATTAATGCTGCCCTGCAAATCTTCCTTAGTAGATGGATGATGATCATAAACGTGAATATCTATTTCTTTATTAAAAGCCAGCGATTTTAACTGTCCCAATCGGTTGGCACTGGCAGTATCAACTACAATTAACTTTTCGACCTGATTAAGATCAATCTCTTTGGCTTGTTTTATCATTAATGAATCCTTGTACAAAGCCATAAATTGTTTAACATTCTTGGCTACTGTCCCAGAGAAAACCTTAACAGCTCCTGGATATAGTTTTCCGGCAGCGACCATCCCTGCCAATCCGTCAAAATCCAATGAATTATGTGATGTTATAATCTCCAAAACTACTTCTCCCTTTACTCTGAAAATAGGCATGAAAACACGTTAATTTTTACCGGACTAACACGGAAATCAGTGCTCAATCTCGGATAGATGATTATTTGCATTATATCATAATGTCCCAATATATGGTACTAACTGAGTTTATGCTTTGATTTTTGGCAAATTTCAGAAGACTGAAAGGAATGGAGAATGGCAGAAAGTGGACGGAAAAATCCAACACTGGCTCGCAAGCTCGCACACAGATTTAATTGGATCTTCACTGTTAATTATTAGTTTTTTAGGAAATAGGGAGATAGAGTTAAAGGTTAATCATCTTAACCACCCATGCATAAATACACAACCATGTATGAAAATTAGTATTTATCCGGTATTAACAAAATAAATAATCTGTGTCCTTCCAACTCAATCTGCGTCCCTCTGTGTTGAATTTTATTTCATATCTATCTAAGTTTATTGGTCGGTTTTTTTATCCGCATTGGCTTTTTTTAACTGCTCAATTTCATCAGCCAGTTTTTTATTCTGCTTAAGAATT
>JBDKUD010000134.1:0-21114 GCA_039679805.1 Syntrophomonas sp.
GCTTATGAAAGACGCACTTACAGCCATCATAGAGCGGGGGGATTTTATAAAATAGTTACCAAATGATAAAAATGAATTGAGTCCCGGTAAAAGCAATAACGTTATTTCGTCTGCGGGTTTTCGTATACAAATCGAAAACGATCCGACCATCGTTTCTGATTTGATTAAGCGCAGTCAAACATCGATAAAAGAGTTAAAACAAAATATCCAAACGAAATCAGGATCGGATTTATTTGATTTTATTCGAGAAGATATCCAGCAATTAAAGAAGATTTTATTTGACCCGCAAAGTTCGGCTGTTTTTATGGCTGCTATGGATGCCTCAGCATGGATCAATGAAAAAATGATGCTGTGGTTAGGTGAAAAAAACGCAGCCGACACGCTTTCTCAATCCGTACCCAACAATATTACTTCGGAAATGGGTCTGGCGCTGTTGGATGTAGCAGATGTGATTCGTCCTTATCCGGAGATAATTGATTACTTACAACAGGTAAAAGATGATAACTTTTTGGAGGAACTGGTTAAGTTTAATGGCGGACAGGAAACCCAAGACGCTGTCTATGCTTATTTCAACAAATACGGAATGCGATGTGTCGGAGAAATCGATATTACCAAAACTCGTTGGAGCGAAAAACCAATTACGCTTGTCCCCATGATTCTCAGTAATATCAAAAACTTTGAGCCTAATGCCGGTAAGCGGAAATTTGAGCAAGGGCGACAGGAAGCTTTGAAGAAAGAACAAGAGTTATTAGATCGGTTGCAGCAATTGCCGGATGGTGAACAAAAGGCTGAAGAAACAAAACGCATGATCAGCCTAATCCGGAATTTCATCGGTTATCGTGAATATCCCAAATACGGCATGATTTATCGCTATTTTGTTTATAAGCAGGCTTTACTGAAAGAAGCCGAACGACTCGTACAAGCCAACGTTATTCATGAAAAAGAAGATATATACTATCTCACTTTCGATGAACTTCGCGAAGTCGTACGCACAGATAAACTGGATTACCAGATCGTAAGCAAACGAAAAGACGAGTACAAATTATATGAAAAACTAACTCCCCCACGTGTTATCACGTCTGACGGTGAAATCATTACTGGGGAGTACAAACGGAAAAATCTCCCCGCCAAAGCTATTGCTGGTCTGCCTGTTTCTTCCGGAGTAATAGAGGGACGAGCACGTGTTATCTTAAACATGGAAGATGCTGATCTGGAAGCTGGAGATATATTAGTCACCTCCTTTACTGACCCTAGCTGGACACCATTGTTTGTATCCATAAAAGGCCTGGTCACCGAAGTAGGTGGATTGATGACCCATGGAGCAGTTATCGCCCGTGAATATGGCTTACCAGCAGTTGTCGGAGTGGATAATGCCACCCAACTAATAAAAGACGGACAGAGAATCCGGGTAAATGGAACGGAAGGCTATGTAGAAATCCTTTGAGAATCGTCCCTTTGCTTTCGGCAGGAAATTAGTTCTAATTTGCAGAATAATGTCTAAATAATTAAAGTTTATTCGAAGGGGAATTATGCTCCGGGAAGAATGAATTAAAGGGGGGGAAATATTGGCGAAGATAAAGTTATTAGCAATAACTTCAATATTGGTATTTACTTTCGCGTTCGTCTTACCTTGTGCTGCTGCACAAGTTGTTGAGGTCGTTGATAATGGAGTACAGTTATCAGTAAATTTGAACGGTAGTCCAGTGGATTTTGACCAACCACCTTATATTTCTGCCAGCAATCGCACCATGGTTCCGATCAGGTTTATTGCTGAAAAGTTTGGGGCACAGGTAAACTGGGACTCGATTAATAACGCGGTGACAATTATGGGTGACAAGGTAGTAGTACTTAATATTGGCTCGGCAAAAGCAACTATAGATGGGGCTGATTATAACCTCGATACTTCGGCGGTAGTAACCGGGGGGCGCACCATGGTGCCATTACGTTTCGTCGGTGAAGCCCTGGGGGCCGAAGTTAAGTATACCCGAATTGAAAGTCCTCAATCTGAGTTAATTAATACTCTGCCTTGCATACAAGAAGTCCATATAACTGGCGTGCGCTGGATAAACGATTCTAGTATCCCATCCTGGGTTGTGACTGGCCTTAATAGCAATAATTATATTATTTTAACGACTCAAGAGTGGACTAAACTAGATGATTTTTCATCTAATGCCGGAGAAAAATTCTCATTAAAATCCGTGGCTGGGGGGCCTCTTGTAGACGCTACAATTATTCGCAGCTTTTCAAAAGGCGATGGGTCTCTGCAGGGTTACATATTAAATATTGATCCACAACAATATAAGTGGGGGATGACTGCTGGTGTAGGATTCAATATTATACCTGCAGTTCCTAATAACAAATATAAGTGGTCAATACCTACTGGCATTACAGTAATAAAACCTTTGGATAGACCGGAAGACGATTTGAAACAGGTTCATATCAATGGTGTTTTATGGCATGGTGATAATCGTATTGATTCATGGACCAACAGTTTTGGATTTGATTTTCTTATCACTGTCGAGGAACCTGCAGTAAACTTTCCAACCGAAGAGCCTGTCCGTGATATGCTGGGAAGATTTATTTATAAAGCAGGCAGCAAGTTTGTTTTAAAAGCCCAAGGATATCCAGACATAAATATTCAAGCCAGTGGAACAACCGATGATGGTAAAAAAACCTTTAAGGCATTAATTGTTAATATGGATGCCCAAGAAAAGTCGAAAATGGTTCCGGGTGTTAGTTATACTTTGCATTCAGTCAACAATAACCCTGAATATAGATGGATAATCCGAGATGGGGTCTCTATTACAGGCTAGGTTACCCTTTGACCTTGTACCCATATTTTTCACAAAGCCCATTTTATTAGAACCTGTTTTTTAGGTGTCCATTCCGATTAAATTTCGAAACCATGAAAAACCGCGCTGGTTTTAGTTGGGGCACGTTGATTAAATCTTTTTACTACGGCCTTTATGAGGGTTGGCAAAATGGTTTTCCTTTCTAAAAGAGGACTGCATAAATCCTTTTCGGAGGGAAGTTTGATTGTTATCCACCAGATATACAGCGAGTATTCGCTGAAAATAAGACCCGAAAGGGTCTTATTTGTATTTTAGGGGTTCGGTAAGGTTCTGTAAGTGGTGCAAAGGTTGTGGTTCGGTTTGGTTAAAGGTGATTCCTTGAATTACTCGCTAGTATATGAATCGGTTGGTAAGGGAGCGAGTCGGGGAGAAAATTAATACCGCTCAACGCAAAATAAAACTGGGATGTAATATAATAAAAATTTATTAAGAAAGGAATAAACTGTTTGCTTGGGTTTATTTGGACATTCAATAAATCAGTTCGGTATTGCATAATTAGCTTGATAACTTCATCAAAATGTCAATTGATAATATACACTTGAATGCTATAAGAATGAATCGTGTTATAAATGCTTTGCTATGGGGGAGCCTGTATGAAACATACGGTTTTAATTATTGAGGATGACTATTCTATCGCAGATGCGGTAACCTTTATGCTGAAAAATGAAGGATACAATGCCTTATCGGCCTCACGTGGCGAGGACGGGTTAAAAATCCTTTCCATAAACCCTGTGGACCTGGTTCTTTTAGATGTGAGGCTGCCTGATATTAACGGTTTTGAAGTTTTGAAAAAAATTAACAGTCAAGCTATACCGGTAATCATGCTTACAGCTCGAACCGATATTACGGACAAAGTACTGGGGCTCGAACTTGGAGCAGATGATTATATTACCAAACCATTTGATATCCGTGAACTCCTGGCCCGTATTAAGGTAGCACTCCGAAGATCAAATTCTTCCAGGGAAGATAATGTCAATATCATCCGTATTTCTGACAGCATTCATATTGACGCTCAGGCCAGAAGAGTGGAAAAAGACGGTGAACCTATTCAGTTCAAGCCCAAGGAATATGATTTATTGCTTTTCCTGGTCCAGAACAGAAACATTGTTTTTGATCGCAGCACACTGTTGGACAGGGTATGGGGAATGGACTATCAGGGAGAGGACCGGACCGTTGACGTTCATATTAGAAGGCTAAGGAGTAAGCTTAATGACGTGGATGGAAAAATAATAGAAACCATTTTTGGCGTTGGCTATAGGATGAATCAATCGTGACAAGAAACAGTATAAAAAACAAATTCACCATAGGATTTCTCATAATATTTCTGGCCTCAAATATCCTGCTTAATCTGGCTGTCCGTCAATCCATAGAAAATAACAGAATAAATGAGATCCAAAATTCCATGAATACCTTGTTAAACAGTTCAAGAGAATTTATTAAAGGGACTTTAAACTTGGAACGCGGGGAATTAACTGCAAGCGCGCTGCAAAAATCAGCCTATAACCTGGCTGTCAAACTTAGTATTCTCAATAATTCCTATGTTGGCATACGCAACAATACCGGAAAAATAATAGAGGAAATTAATACTGATATACCTGTTGAAGCTATAAAGAATGAAAAGGATGTTTCCTATACCGTGCAAAATAAATCCTACTATTATGTACACGAAGTAAACAGCAGAATAATCCTTTCGTTTTCTTATCCGTTATATTTTGAGAATCGTTTTATCGGTATTATCAGTTTTAGACAGGACTATACCGAAAATTACCAAAGGGATCAGGCTTTGATTGATAGGATTACCATGATTCAAATCATCGCTTTGCTTTTAAGCATAATATTTTCATATTTTTTAATTAATAAATTAACCAAGCCTCTGAAACTGCTGACACTGGGAATAGAAAATATGCGCAAAGGACTATACGAAGGGGAAATTTCCGTTAATTCATCCGATGAAATCGGTACACTGGGAGCAATCTTTAATACGATGCGGGCAGAAATCCGGGAATATATTATAAATATCCAAAATGAAAAAGATAAAGTTCTGAAAATGGAAAATACCCGGAAGGAGTTTTTCGATAACATTACCCACGAATTGAAAACACCCCTAACAGGAATATCGGCCTATGCTCAAATCCTCTCCACCGGTTTGGAGGATGAAGAATTCAGACAGAGAGCTTCTGAACGAATACTCGAAGAAAGCAACCGGCTGCACGAACTGGTCCTTGACCTAATTGAGGTTTCCAAAGGTAAAACCGAAGTTGAGGAGGAGAGTATTGAGGTTAATTTAGCTGAGTTAATCGGAAAAGTTATGATTGATTTGGGTAAGAAAGCGGAGAATTATAGAATCCAAATCAAATCAAATATTAAAGGTTACAAACTAAACGGGAAAAAGCACAAGCTGGAACAACTCTTTATCAATTTATTAGATAATGCCATCAAATACAGTGTAAAAAATAGTACGGTCTTAATCACCGGATATCAAAAAGAGGGAGAAACTTGGGTAATTATTGAAAATAGAGCTGAAGAAAAAGAAATATTCGCAACTGAAGACCTGTTCGTACCGTTTACGAAAAGGTCAAATAAGGAATATGGCAGCAGAGGGCTGGGATTATCCATTTGTAAAAATATCATGGAAATGCATAATGGCAGAATTCTAATAGAGTGGAAAGATTTCAAAGTAAAAACCATCCTGCGTTTTTCTGCCAATAAAAATTTCACCGGAAACAATTTGGAAACAACTTGAATCTATTTTGGCAATAGTTCTCCGGTAATATTGTTACAAACAATGAAAGAAGGAGATAAAAAATGCTGAAAAGAAACTTTATCGCTGCAGCTATTCTCACTGTATTGGCTTTAAGCACAGTAGGATGTGGCCAGGATACCCGTTCGGCCGGTTCACCGCAGCAGCAAACTGAAAAATCAATAACCGAAGGTGTAGTGAATAAGAATGTCAAAACAGATGTCCAAACAACCGATAACAAGCAATTGCAGGTTTCATCTGTCAAGGAGGTATCCTTAGGCAGCCTGTCCTATGTTTGGGGCTGGTATGATAATGAGAGCATCGTGACAGCTAAAGATATTACATCGCTTGATCTGGTGATTAAAAATCTGGTGACGGATACCGAACAAAAAATCAACATTTCGCAATTTAATGATTCCGCCAATTCTATTGTGGATTATAAGAACAAAAAATTATTATTGGGCTTAAAAGACGGTTTTGCAGTATATAATCTGGAGAATAAACGGCTTATAAAGCTTAGTTTGGTGCCATCCCAAGTAAAAATCGCCTTTGTTGACGCCAGGGGAAACTTTATTCTTGCCAATAACAATGAATCCTTTTTGTTAATTGATACAAATACCGGTAAGAGCTATTCATTAGGCAATGCTCTTTTAAAGAATTACAATGAGCAGGGAATGCAGAGATTCCCATTTGCAGCTGTTATGGATGACAATGAGACCATTTACTATACCAACAAGAACAAAATATACAAAACCTCTATTAAGAATCCGGAAAAAAACACCCTATTTATTGAGCTGACAAACTGCTCGACCGTTATCGGTTTGCAATCAGTCAGAGGGGAAGGCACGCTTATCACCAATAAACTGGATAAAAACTACCGGGGTTGTCCTACCCTTATCAATACTATAAGTAAGAATGTTAAACCCTTGCAAAATATCAAAATGGGTGACCTGCCTCAGGACATGCTAATTGCCAACTTTAATAATTCTATAAACAGAATTATTTATGAGCAAACAGATGCGAAGACCGGCATCCATGAAATATTTATCGGGGAAATCAAAGGAACTGCCATCAGCAGGTCCCGGAGTGTCCTGGCCAAAGAAATCGGGAAGCAGCAATTAAACTGGACGGGTAGGTGGAACGACAGCGGTACCAGGGTATTCATCAATTTATACAAACCCCAGAATCAGATACCCTATACCAATTACCTGATCGGGGTCTCAAAGTAATCCCGGTCAGCTTTCTAAGCTTTGTACACCGCAACTCCATCCACTAACCCAATATGGTAGTGCCAATACCCATCTATAGTAAACTTGAATTTTCCTTCTGTTTCAGCGTAAATTACTAAATTTGCGCTAAAATGCACTATATACGAGATGATGGCAAGGAATTAGATATCACATTTGTCTTTAATGAAAATTGTGTTGAAGTAATTGCAAACGATCTAATAAAAGAATATGGCGGTGCAAATGTTTCTTTATTAGGGAGCTTTAAAAAGATATAGAAGAAAAGCTAATAAAAGAAATCAGTTTTGAAGCTTAGACGAACATAGCTTTTTTATAAATAGTGGCATTGATAGTATTAACACAAAAGAATCAAGAGTAAACATGAATTGTTTTTTTTACCACATTATGGGCCGAATAAGGTTACTACCATTTATTTATCAATAGGATGCCTAGTCAAAGGTGTCCTATTATTTTTATTAATCCACTAACAGGTTGCCTTGTGCTCAGTCAACTGGTTTACATAATTTCTGTGAAGTTAATGTTTTCGCTCTAAAAATTCAACGCCGTTTTGGATCATACCTACCGCCACCAGAGAAAGCTCCTGGGGAGAAACCTTCATCCCGTCATTCATCCAGGCCTGAAGAAGACCGACGCAGCCCGAAACAGCATATGTGGTAAAATACTTATAATGTTGGAGCTCATTTTCCGGACAGCCTTCCATAAGAGAGTTGAAGCACTTTTCCTCCACCAATTTCTTGAGCTTTTCCACAAATGCCATATCACCATAAGGACCTAATAGCATTTTACATAATACCTCGTTATCAGCAACATACTGGAACATCTCTGTGATATAAGGTCCCGGCGATCCCATAAATGATGCATTTAGATAACGTTTCGAAATATCCTCCATTTCGTGCATCATTTCATTTTCTATTTTCGAAAGCATGTCATAAATATCCCGATAGTGCAGATAAAATGTACCCCGGTTAACATCTGCGAGATCTACAATTTCCTTCACGGTGATATCGTTCAGCTTTTTTTTCATTAGCAGGGCTGCCAGGCTTTCTTTAAGCATTTTCTTGGTTCTTCTGACACGACGATCGTCTATATCTTTTTTATTTTTATCCACAATTTTTCACTCCAATGTTCAATATTAAACAAATCTCAATAGAAATGTTCATTAATAAACAATTCGTAAATACATTGATGATTGCTCTATTGATTATCTTCAGTATAATTTAATATACAATAATAATCAACACTTGTCCATTAGCCGGACTGGAGTTGATTAAGGTTCACCTGTTAAATAAATATAGTGAGATGATATTAATTGTTTAGATTAAAAAGAAAATTTAATAAGATTCGTACCGGCCTTAGGGGCCAGGCAATAATAGATTTTATTATCTGCCGGAGCAAACTAATCGAAAAAGTTTTTGCCGTCCTTTTCGTTATTAGTGCTATCTGTTTTCCCTTTGTTGGGATCAATTATGATTTAAGCAAATACCTGCCTGCAGATATGCCTTCCAAACAGGGAATATCTCTGATGGAAAAGGAGTTTGGTTATCCCGGAACCGCGCGGGTCATGATTAAAGGGGTTTCTCTTTATGAAGCCAAAGCATATAAGGATCGTATAGAAAGCATAAAAGGGGTAGACATGGTTATATGGGCCGACTCTGAGACCGATGTTTATCAAACCAATATGTTTGTTCCTTACAAGGATATCGAAGACTATTATAAAGACAGATATGCTGTCATGGATGTGACCTTCACCGGCGGCGACTCCGATAAAAGTACACGGGATGCTATTCAGGAAATGAAAGATATGCTGGGTGAAAAAGGATATTTCAGCGGGTCTGCAGTTCAAAATAAATTTCTGAATGAAATACTTCCTAAGGAAATGGTGTACATACTTATATTTGGCATTCTTATAATTTTCGGCATCCTTACGCTGGCTACCAATTCCTGGTTTGAACCGGTCATTTTTTTAACCGTGATCTTAATTTCCATAGTGATCAATATGGGCAGCAATCTGATTTTTGGCAGCATTTCCTCCATGACCTTAAGCGTTGCTGCCGTGCTGCAGCTGGCCATAGCCATGGACTACACCATAATTCTGCTGGATAATTTCGCCAAAGAAAGGAAAAATCAAATTCCCGTCACCGAAGCTTTAGGCAAGGCAATCAGAAAAAGCATTACCCCTGTTTCCTCAGCAGGTGCAGCGGCTTTCGTTGGATTTATAGCTCTGGTCTTAATGCGCTATAGCATAGGAAAGGATATCGGACTTGTTTTGGCCAAAGGGATCGCTATCAGTATGATAACTGTTATGCTGCTGACACCGGCCTTTATTCTGCGCTGGTATAAATTAATTGAAAAAACGGAACATAAACCACTGGTCCCTTCGTTTGCCCGGGCAGCAAAAAAGATTTACCAGCTTCGTTTTGTATTCCTGATTCTTTTGCTTCTGACTTCAGTTCCAGCCTATGTAGGCAAAGAGATGACGGATTTCACCTTTGGCAATAATGCCATGGGATTATCCCGGGGAACCATCGTCTACAACGATGAGCAAAAAATAAATTCCATATTTGGCCGGAACAATCTTGTATTAGTCATTGTGCCCAACAGTTCCATGGTTACGGAAAGGCTTCTTGCAAATGAATTGGAGGACCGGCCTTATGTTAAATATGTAACTTCCATGGCCAATACTCTGCCGGAGGGAATCCCGGAAAGCTTTATTCCGGATAATTTGAAAAGTAAGCTGCATACCCAAAAATACGCCCGTATATTGATGTCTCTGCGGACGGCCAGTGAAAGCGAACTGGCCTTCAACAGTATCAATGAAATTTCTCATATTGTTAAAAGCCATTATCCGAAAGATTCCTATATCATTGGCACTACTCCGTCTACGATGGATATTAAAGACGTTATTGTTGATGATTGGTCCAGCATCGATAAGGTTTCGATGTTAGGAGTGGCTTTGGCTATTATGATCGCCTTTCGTTCCCTGGCATTGCCTATTGTTTTAATGATACCTATTCAAATGGCTATTTATGTTAATATGACATTCCCTTATCTATTGGGAAATCAAATAATGTTTATGGGCTATGTTATCGTCAGCTGCCTGCAATTGGGAGCAACCATAGATTATTCAATTGTCATGACTCACCATTATCAGCGCTGGCGAAGGAAAACCGACAAAGTTACTGCCTCAATTAATGCAGCTGCCGATAGTATGCTGCCCATCTTAACTTCCGGACTGATCCTGGCAGTAGCAGGTTTTGGCGTCAGCATTCTTTCCAGTGTTCAGGCCATAGCTGATTTGGGAATGCTTATCGGCAGAGGTGCTTTATTAAGTACCTTTATGGTTATTACACTACTCCCCAATTTGTTTATATGGACAGATAAATTCATTAACTTTACCAGCGGAAAACGGCTGTGGGGGAAGCTTAGGGAAGTTTTCAAAGGAAAAAACAAGACATTTATAAATACCAGTGATGTGGAGGGTTAAACCATGAGAATGATACCAAAAAATTGGCTAGATGATAAAATATTGAAGAGTTATCACAGTAAACAGGCAGAGAGCAAAATGCCGGGACAGATATTAAAGCTGGGAAAGGCGAGAAAGTTCAGAATTATAATTGCAGTAATTTTATTGCTATCCAATACTATGGCTTTTTCACCTGCCGCATATGCTGCGGAACCAACAGTTTCGGTAGATGAAGCAGCTTATGTCAATCTTGATTATTACGGCAAAATATCCGCTGTAAATATTGTAAAGGGATGCGGTTTAAACGGACTTACTAATTTTAAAGATTACGGAAAATATGAATCTATAAGCAATATGTCCACTTACGACCGGCCTATCATCCAAAATGACGGCGTAAAATGGGATTTAAAGAATCCGGCTGCTGATAAAAGGTTTTATTTCAATTGTAAAGTTAAAAATAATGCTTTGGAGCTTCCCTGGAAAATAGATGTTTCTTACAAATTGAACGGGGTGCCCTGCAAGGCGGATACTTTGGCCGGCGCTTCAGGAGTTGTGGAAATTAATATCAATGTCAAACCAAACCCCAAGGCTAAAGAATATTATAGAAATAATATGATACTGCAGACAGCAGCATATATAGATATGGAAGACACTTACAGCCTGGACGCTCCCGGATCACAGATGCAATCCGCCGGAACTTATAAAGCGGTAGTATTTGCCGCCCTTCCCGGGGAAGAAGATACTTTTACTATTCGAATCGGAACCAAGAGCTTTGAAACAGAAGGAATCACCATGCTTATGATCCCCGGGACCTTAAAACAACTGGAAGATATTAAGGAGTTAAAAGAATCTAAGGATACGTTATATGATTCTTTTAGTGCCATTCATACCAGTATGAATGATATTCTGAATACAATGGATAGTATGAATGAAGGACTTGCTGAACTGCAAAGCGGAACTGCAGGTCTTGAACAAGCCAGAAGTTCTTTCAGCAGCGGGAGAGATCAAATGAATGAATATGCAGATACAGCGTTAAGTGATTTATCCGCCGCCAACGCACAGCTCAAAAATATAATCCCTTATTTTAAAACAGAACAAAAAATGATTAAGAAAATGAGAAAAGACATAAATCGTATAGTCAACTCTCTAAATGACCTTGAAGATCCTTTGGATGAGACAAAAGGTTCTATATCAGCCACGCGCTCAGATCTGAATGATTTGGATGGCATGCTTGACGATTTAAACAGTCAGATAGAAACATCACTTACCGATCTGGGAGCATTGGCAGCAGTTGGGCAGGCTACACCTTATGACGCAGCCGGACTTCAAGGGCAGGCGAAAATAGCGGCTGTTCTGGGTGATTATTCGTCTAATGTTAGTTCATTATCAACAGAAATGCAGGAAATGGGAACAACGACAAAGGACATTATTGATATTACTAAAGATTTAATTGATGAAACCAATAGCCTTAATGATACACTTAATTTTTATTCGGATGATATGATTAATCTTCTTGGGGATTGCCAGGATTTAACCATGCTTTTTAATACAAGCATTAATAGTACGGTAATGTATTTAAATTATACAAAATCATTATTACAAACAAGCGGAGATATACTGGATAAGGCTTCAGAAACATCACTAAAGGGTATATCCGATTTATTGGATAAGAGTATAATCGGATTGGGCAGCATACCCACAATGCGCTATGCCAACAATACCATTAAGAATACTATCGATAAGGAATTCGATAAATTTGAGAATGAAAACAAGTTTCTTAATCTTGATGCCAATGCCAAGTTAATTTCTTTTACGTCTGACAAAAACCCAACCCCGTCAAGTATTCAAATAATATTGCGGACCAAGGAAATCAGCCTTGATGATAACAGTGATAATTCGGATTTGGAGACTCAAAAAGCAGATATCGGAGTTATTGCCAGGATTAAAAATCTGTTTAATAAAGTCCTGGGTATATTCCAGCATATAAAAAGCTAATAAAAGAAATTAGTTTTGCTTCCAGCGAAGAAAAGCTCCAGGAAGTGTGTTGATAAGCTCCCCTTTGAGTAGACACCTGAAATAACAAAAATCAGGACTACACAAAGGGGAGCTTTTTTAATGGTGGCTTCCAGTATCAGTAAGTCGGTTAGAAGACCTAACCGAAGCCCTATGGGGCACCAAATTATCGGCAGGTACAGATGGCAATTCCGCCCTGATGTTGGTCTGTGCCAGGCTAAGGTATATGGCCAGTAAAGCCTGGAGAACCAAACGCTACATGTGCATGACGCATCTTGAAGGGATGAAAAAAGAATATTGACAAAGGATTAATAAATTTTGTATGGAAAATTTATATTAAACTGTTTGTTTTTTTAAAGTAAAGGATGTGGTTAATACAGATGTGGAGATTATTATTTAAAAGGCTCAATCTATGGCCTGTATATCTCATTGGATTGCTGATCGGGTTGGTTTTAATTTTGCCGGGTGTAAATGGAAGCTCAATTTCCGTTGCTAATGCTGCAGATAGTGAAGCCAGCGGAGCTTACACAATCACTCCTGTAACGCGATTTAGTTCGGATTTCGGGGTTTCCGTGCAAAATTTGACGGAAGGCAATTTCTATGCAGTTTACCGTAACGATACGATTATCGGCTCCGTTGTTCCAATCGCCGAAAAGGTACGCAGTATACCCCAGATGTTCAGTGATCCAACAATTTTGGAAATCCGGTTTTATAATGACTCGACCGGATTGAATCAAATAGCAGCAGCAACTCTGACTAGTACTCAGTCGTTGCTTTTTAAAACAGTTGGTCAGGATCACTGCTTTATCGCTACGGCTGCCTTCGGCTCCAAATTTGAGCCTTCGGTGGTTTTATTGCGTGAATTTAGAGATAAATGTTTACTGAGCAACTCATTGGGGCGGCTATTCGTGAGATTCTATTATCATTATTCACCTCCTCTTGCCAAGGTAATTGCTGGGAGCGAGTTCCTAAAAAGCATCGTTCGCATCTTGTTGATCCCATTGATTATATTGTCTTATCTATGCTTGCATTCTATTTGGATACTTCTTTTAGGTATGATAGGGGCGGGATTATTTATTTGCAGGAAGAAAAATCGGAGTGCTTTGGTGATGCCCCTGATCTTATTATTTTTCTTTGTTTCGATTAACACACCTATAGCAAATGCTGCCACTATCAACGTCAACGATGTGAATGACAATTCGCTGCTAATCGGTACTGATCTATATTCTCTTAATTCTAATAACTTAACTGACGAGAATATTAATATTTCGTTGACTAAGCTAAATCAAGTTTATTTTAAAATTGGGGGCTATTGGTACGATGTATTGGCAGCCAAAAGTGATGCTGAAATTGGCGTTCCCGCAAATGCTTTAAGCAGTTCTATTGTAACAGGTTGGACGGGATTGGACATATGGTATAAGGCGGGAAATGAAATTGTTAGTGCTGATGTAGAAGCCGATAAAAATGCGCTGGAGTTAGGCTATACAGTACCAGATAGCCAATCCAGTGTAACTCAGAATATTAACCTGCCGCTTACCGGGGTAAATGGATCTGAAATAACCTGGTCAAGCAATAATGAAGGAGCAATAACAAATAGTGGGATAGTAACCAGAACTGCGGCTGATCAGATAGTTACACTGACTGCCACCATAATCAAAGGCCCAGCCAGTGCCGCCAAAATATTTACTGTTACCGTAAAGGCAGCAGTGGTATCAAACAATTACGGCAGGTCATACCCGGTCATGGCTTATGATCCGCAAAATAACAGATACCTGATGGTTTATTTTAAGCATGATATTGATGCCCATGATTACAATCTTTACGGCCGGCTTTTAGCCGCTAATGGTGACTACATCGGCGAGGAATTTTCTATCCTTACTTCTCGGGACGTTGGTGATAGTTTTGATTTTAGACCAGACGTAGCCTATGACAGTGCTGACAAAAAGTTTCTGGTAGTCTGGAATGAAATTAGCTCTCCCGAAGATATGTACTGGGATATTTACGGGCAAATCTTAAATCCTGACGGAAGCAAATCAGGAGAACCGTTTGCCATTAGCGACTCCAATGATGGCAAGCGGCAAACCAAGCCTTTTGTAGCATACGATAATGTAGATAACAAATTCTTGGTTGCTTATAGACATGATGTGGATTCAAATCAGCAAAATCAGCAGCAGGATGATATTCATGGCCGATTTGTCAGCATAGCCGGCAGCAGTCCTGCTTTATTGGGTACAGATTTTCTTATTGCCGGAGGGGATTGGTGCCAGGACCTGACCGATGTTGTGTTTAACGATACAAACGAGTTTATGCTTCCCATAAGCTCCTATCAGGATAATCGTTTTGTGGCAGTTGATGCGACAGGCATAGCCCGCAATGCATACTCTTTAAGCAATACCGCCTTCAGACCTTCACTGGCATTTGATAATGTAAATAATAGATTCCTGGCCGCATGGTTTTCTGTAAATAGAATTTACGGCGTATTCCTCAAACAGGATGGCAGTGCAGACGGTGCAGTATTCCAAGTTAGCGATAGTATGTTTGAACCATATGGAAATGTCTCTGTTTCCTTTGCTGAAGGGAGTTTTTACGTAGCCTGGCAAGAGGAAGTGTACGATGCTTACTACAACAGTTATATAAACATAGCTGCTAAGAAGATAGAGGCAATAACTGGTCAAGCTCCCAACCAAATTGATATTACCACCGGAGCTAATAACGCCCATTCTCCATTTGTATGTGGCAGCAATAACGGTGCTCTGGTGGCATGGACAGCGGAGAATGAGCCGGCGGTGATTGGGCTGCAGCATTTAGCTGGCTCGGCTGCACCAGCAGCACCTGCAAACTTTACCGCAGCTCCCCAAGCAGCTGACATAACTCTTTCCGCCCCAATTACAGTAAACCTTTCGGTTGATAAAGCAGCAACTGCCTATTATGCCGTCGTCCAAGAGGATAATCTGGGCTTCGAGACGCCGGCACCGACAGCTGAGCAGTTAAAAGAGCTGATTTGCCCTGAAGGAGGATGGTGTGATAGTTATGGTGTCGTGCCGGTAATGGCAGCAGGTTGTGAAATGCTATCAGGTCAAACGGCAGAACAAATAGTCATACCAACTACAAACGGATTTAATGCTATGAGGACCTATACGGTTTATAGTGTCCTGGAAACCGATACAGGTGTTTTCTCGGAAGTTGCGAGTGCTACATTCAATACCCTGGCTGATAATAATCCGCCTCTATTTAATACTCAATCTGGTACCAGGACTGGAGTCTGGGGCACAAATGCGCGGAGCTTGATTATAGCTGAGGAAACAAGTGACTATGATGAAAAATACGACCTGTATATCTGGGCAGTCAAATCATCAGACGCTCCCTTAGCTATTCCTTCAGCGCCTGACGTTAAAGCGAATGGAAAACTCTATGAAGAACTTACTTCCGGAGTGTCGCACATCTTTACCTATACCGGCCTTGACCCGGGGACTGAATATAAAGTTTATATGGTGGCACAGGATTACAGTGGTGAAATAGAAGGGCTTTATTCAGATGTACTTGCAGACATGGGAACTACACTTGCAGATAATGAAGGGCCTGATCAGGCAGGTACATTAAATGATGCTGACTGTTACGTATTCAAAAATGATGGTGCAATCAGAAATAAATATCTGGAGATACAATTTAATGAAGGTCTATATAATGAAGGTACTCCCGAATTTTTTGCATCGCTTGCAGGAAAAATACGTATTTATGACTATCCTGACGAAAAGACTTTGGCAGAGCGCGGAGATACAATAGGAATTAATGGTGATACTATGACAATTACTTTTGCTGTGCCTCCGACTGAAGCCTTTCAACTTTATATTAATTCAGGGGCATTGCAGGATACCAATACATCCCCGCACACAAATCAATACGAAATTAGCATAAGTGTCGATGTACCCGACATAACCCCTGCTGAGTTCGAAACAGGTTATCCGAAGGGTTATGCTGCCGGCATAGGTAGTCAGTCAATTGCTGCTGAAGTATGCTTCAATGAAGATGTGGCAGTATTCTGGGCGTTGCTTCCGGCAAATTCGGCTGAACCTCTATATAATAACAGTATTGTAGACAGGTCTATGCTTAATGCAATAAAATACGGTAGCCTGTCCATAGACGCGCTGAAGCCGACGGCAATCAGTATAACCGGACTTGAATCCGCTACCACCTATGATTTGTGGATCACGGCGATAGATGGAAACAATAATTATTTGAATAAACAAAAAATTACTTTAACAACCCCAGCAGATTAAACTGATTGATCCTATTAGAGATAATAAACATTTTTGCCAGCTAATTTCATGTTTGCTTACTGCATGGTACCATCTATTGATAAAAAGTATTTTATCAATAGATGGTTTTATTTTTGTTATGAAATGTTAATCTGCAAATGGAAATATTGGAGTAGTCTTTGTAGGAAACAGCAGTGCCAACACCCACCTTCGCACTTCTGAATTCGTTATCAAAGATACATTAATAAATTTACAAAATACTATTGCAATATATTGGAATATGGCATACATTAGTTATATAACGATCGTTATATAACTAATGTTATGAGGAGGCTTTACTATGGGACCCAAGGTCAAATTTACCAAGGAGCAAATAATTGATGCGGCCTTTGAAATAGCTAAATCAGAAGGAATTGATGGTATAACCATGAGAAAAATCGCAGATCAAATGGGCAGTTCGGTAGCCCCCATCTATGTGAATTTTGAAAACGTTGAGGAACTGAATGAAGCTTTAATAGAGAGGATAATAAGTGTTAGTCAACAGCTTTTAAGCGAAGAAAGTTCAGGAAACCCATTTCATGATATTGGGAGGGCAAGTCTAAGGTTTGCTGCGGAATACAGTACAATTTTCAGAGATTTAATCATGACCAATAATAGCCGCATTAAAGTCTATGATGAAAAAATAATACCGGTCTTGATTGAACAAATGCAAAAGGACCCTGAGTTGGAAGGTTTCACAGAAGATGAGTTAAAAACCATATTATTAAAAATGAAGATATTTCAATTAGGCCTTTCGGTAATGGTTGCCAACGGCTTACTGCCTAAAGATTATGAAATACAAGATTTGATGGGCTTATTATCAAGTGCGGCTGATGATGTAATACTAGCCGCCCGGATAAGTAAAAGTTAATCAAAATAAAAAACGAAATGGAGTGATAAAATGTTTAAAAAGATTAAATATCTTACATTCCTTAGTTGTTTGATAATCTTGGTTTTAGCCTTATCTGCAGCTGTTGCTTCTGCAAACAACAATCAAGATTCCAGCTTGGAAGCTTTTTTTGACAATACCATGAAATCCAAGCTGGATAAATATCATATTCCCAATGCAACCGTATCGGTTGTGAAGGATGGTGAAATTGTATATAAGAAAGGATTCGGCTTCGCAGATATTGAGAATAATATCCCGGTTGATGCCGACACGACTCTTTTTCGTATTGGGTCTACTTCCAAATTAATTACCTGGACGGCAGTAATGCAGCTTGCTGAAGCGGGCAAGTTAGATCTAAACACGGATATTAATAAATATTTAGATTTTGAAATATCACCATGGCTGGAAAAACCCCTCCAGAAAACTAAAGCGGAACCGATAACAATGACCCATCTAATGACCCATACTCCAGGCTTTGAAGATCACCCCGACATGCTTTTCAGGCTTTCGCAAGATGAACTTTTACCTCTGCATGAATATATAAAGAACTACCAGCCGGCAAGGATATTTCCAGCTGGTAAAGTTGCTGCCTATTCAAATTATGGTACTGCCTTGGCAGGTTATATTGTAGAAAGATTATCTGGTATGCCTTTTTCAGATTATGTTGAAAAAAATATTTTCACCCCTTTGAATATGAATAACAGCAGCTACCGGCAACCTCCGATATTAGGCTCGCCAGCCCATATTGCTAAACCTTATAGATTTATTAATGGGTCATATACTGAAGCAAGTTTTGAATATTTATTGCCCGAACCAGCCGGCAGTATGAGCAGTACCGCCTCAGATATGGCCAATTTCATGATAGCCCATTTATCTGGCGGTGCTTATGGTGGAGGACAAATCCTTAAGGAAGAGACAGTAAAAGAAATGCATAAGCAGCACTTTACCTATGACCCGGCGTTGGGAGGAATGACGCTTGGATTCATGGAGGGGGTCTTTAATGACCAAGAGGTGCTTTTTCACGGTGGAAGTACCATGCTCTATAACACAGGTCTTTACCTGGTGCCGGAATTGAATACCGGAATTTTTATTTCCTACAGTGGTGGTAATCATCTGCTTCATTCCGAGGTTTTTCAAGAGTTTATGGATTTCTACTATCCAATTACAGCTCAAATCAAGGGAGTGCCTGGCGAAGGCAGCCGGGAAAGGGCTAAAAAGTTTACCGGTCAATACCAGATGAACCGGAGAAATATTACTACTGATGAGAAAATTGCCGGTATATTAGCCGGGGGTATTATTAATGTTGGCGTAAATGAAAACGGATATCTTCTGGTAACTAACGGCGGAGAAACAAACAAATTTGTTGAAATTGAACCTGGTGTGTATCAGAACCTTAGAGAAGGAAGAACCCAGGATGCCTTTGGCCCGTTTCATAAAATCATTTTCAAAACAGATCCCTTGGGCAGAATAATGTTGACCACCGATGGCCCTATGACATATTCGAAAGCTCCATTTTATTCAACTATGAGTTTTACTGCATTAGCTGCAATAATCATAGTATTAATCATAATGAGTTCACTTATTTACTGGATAATCATAATGATATTAGGTTGGTTGAAAAAGGAAAAAAGCAAGAGCTCTGGATTATCTGCCATTGCTTCTTGGGTTGGAATTTGTACCAGTATCACTATCCTGATTCTATTCGCCAGCCTGTCGTCTTCAGGCATTGATCCTGTATACCAATTACCTAAAGAAGCGTATATGCCTGTAGAAGGAAGTCCATTACTTGATTTTATACCAACATTTTTGTGGATTTTTAGTGGTTTACTGGTGCCTTTGACGGTGATTGCCTGGCGGAAGGGATTTTGGGGGCGGATTGCCCGTGCTCATTATAGTATATTTACCCTGGCAGTTCTGGGACTGATGTGGATGCTTAATTATTGGAATATATTTAAATAATAAGATTTGGATACTGGGGAGGGAAAATTTATATTACTAAAAAAGTTTGCGCTGGAAAAACCATTACTGTTTTCAATTTTATTAATGATTTTGTCTATTTTTCTAGAAATTATTCCTGCTAAATACTTATATTTACCTTTTATGAGTGAACAACTTGCATCCTATTATGGTGAAATAACCATGCGAGTAATTATCTGTATTCTTCTTCTTATAATGCTAAAGTATTTTGGAATTATAAAAATGGCTTATTTTACGGTGCCAGCAAGATGGAGGCAGATTTGGCTTATATGGCCGGTAATAGTTCTAATTTTAGTAAATGCTTTAGATATTTTAACCGGGAAGGTAACCATAGATACATCAAATAAAGCGCTTTTATTTACTTTTGTAATCAATTGCGTTTCAACTGGTTTTTTTGAGGAGATTTTGGTTCGAGGCGGTATATTAAACCTTTTGCTCTGCAAGTTGGGGAATACTAAAAAAGGCATTTATTTATCGGTGATTTATTCAAGCATGGTTTGGGGTCTGGCTCATTTAATCAATTTGGTCAAAAATCCTGAACTCTTGCTGACAACTTCTACTCAGATTTTTTATGCTGCTTGTTTCGGAGTTATATTTGCTGCTCTTTTGCTAAGGACTCATTCCATCTGGTGGATGATATTCTTACATGCCCTATTCAACTTTTGTGGCAGCATAAAGGAGATCGCAATAAACGGAGGGATTGCAGCAAGTGAGATAGCGAAGGCATCCACTACATTGACAAATGTAGTCGCTGTAATAGTAATCACATTACCGCTGTTAATATATGGCCTTATAATTCTGAGAAAAGTTACCCCGAAAAATGTTTTCGAGCCATTGGACTAAGTATTCAACGGCTGCATTCAAATCCCATCTTTACCATGGAAATCTTGGCTCAAATCATAAAATTCCCCGAGTTTTCTAATATTATGTTAATATGAAAAGAAATTTAATGTGACAGCAAACCGTCCACTCTGCTGTCCGGCCTTGGATTTGAAAACGCGGCCTTGACGCACTTCATTAATGACGGCCTGAGCGCCGTGCCGGACGCACATGTAAGAGTAATATTTATGGAGGACGTTAATGAAAAAAGCTTATTTTTTTACAATCGTTATTCTTCTGTTGCTGTTTTGTGGCTACAGTGGGTTGGAAAAGCCCCTCCCCCCGGTTGAAACAGCAAAGATAGGTACCATGGAGGGTTCGGTCAATGAGTTATTGGCGCCGAAAAAATACCCGGATGCGGATATAAAAAAGTTTAATAATTATGTGAACGCATCCGCGGCGCTTTTAGCCGGTAAAATTGATTATGCCATGATGGATTATGCTACGGCCAGGAACTTTGTGAAATATAACAGAAATCTCTAGATTATGCCGGAGAAGCTGACTAATGAAGTGACGGCGAGGGCTCTAAACAAGAACAATCAGGAACTTAACCGAAAAATCAACCAAGTTTTGAACAAATTCTTAAGCGATGGAACGGTGGATGAAATTATATCCCATTGGTTCCCGGAAGACGGCTCGGATTATAAAATCGTCAAGGTTCCCAAAATTAACGACGGGCCGGTGCTGAAAGTTGCGGTAACGACGCTGAGTGAACCCCGCTGCTTCATCAAGGACGGCGAAATAACGGGCATGAATGTG
>JBDKUD010000365.1:0-8119 GCA_039679805.1 Syntrophomonas sp.
TGGTATCACGAGGGAGTTCCACACGAATTACTTCGGTATTACTGGCTTTGACAGCATCATCTGCCGCCGTAGCTTGTGGACCAGCTCCGGTACGGCTGCCGACAAGACCAATCGATCGGAATTTAGGATCAATTTCCAGAGCCTTGCATAGTGCAGGATCAACATTGGCCAATACTAATCCGATCGTATCGCCCGGACCCACTCCGACAAATTCTGTAAAACTTTCTACTTTAGAACTTTTTCTGCCACAATCGTCGGGGGAACAATTGGCAGCAGGTTTTGGGGTTTGCTTTAGCAGTTCTTCCATTACTCGCTGAACGATTAGTTCGTTATCCATCTCCAATATCACATCCTAAATAATTAATATAGAATCCGGACTGTGCTCCCCTACCTAATTTTTATTCGTATCCGGCAGCAGTTTTTCCGTATCGCTATGGGGGCGGGGAATAACATGGACAGAAACAACTTCTCCTACTTTAGTAGCAGCTGCACTGCCAGCATCGGTAGCCGCTTTAACAGCACCAACATCACCACGTACCATAACGGTAACCAGACCGGACCCAATTTTTTCGTAACCAACCAATGCAACGTTAGCTGACTTGGACATTGCATCAGCCGCTTCAATCGCCGGTACTAAACCTTTAGTTTCAATCATTCCTAATGCATCTTGTGCCATAATATCAATCTCCTTTAACATTAATTTTTTTGTTGAGCCATTTTAGTATTAGTTAAGCCTATTTCTTGTCGTTACAATTCTGGGCATAGTTTACGAATTATGCACTATATTGGGAGCCAAAAGCATAGACATCTTATTAATTTTTTAGATTAATCAAAATCGCCGTGTTCATGGCGTCTAATGACCTCATCTTGAAGTGTCGGGCTTAATCTTGTAAAATAAGCGCTATAAGCAGCAACACGGACCAGCAGGCTCGAGTAATTTTCCGGATGTGCTTTAGCGTCTAACAGGGTTTGCTTGTCTTGCAGGGTGAGCTGTACATGCTGTACCCTGAGCTTAACCAACGTCTCCAAAAAACGAATCAAGTTGTCTCGGCCAACTTCACCGGTAACCACATTCGGTGAAAATTTGAGGTTCAGCAAGGTGCCATTGCCCATGCGCATACTGTCCAGTTTCCCTACAGATTTTAGTACAGAGGTCGGACCACAGTGATCGTGACACCCTGAAGTACCGTAAATTGGGTTAATACTGTTTGAAACGGGCTCATAGGCACGGCGACCATCAGGAGTTGCAGCCAGACAGGATCCAAGGCCAAGATTACCTCCGCCACATAAGCAACCGGCCAGGATTTTACCACCTCGGGCGTTTTTATATTTGCCAAACTCGTCAATAAAAGAGTTGACAACGAAATGAGCGATTTCATCGGCATAGTCGTCATCATTCCCATAGTGATGTACATTTTCGCTGTTAACCAGCTGGTAGAGAGCCTCGTGGCCTTCCCAGTTATCATGCAATGCTTTCAGAATCTCCGCTCCGGTCGTTTTCTTTTCATCAAAAATCAATTGTTTAATTGCGCACAGACCATCGGCAACGGTCGCTGGGCCAACAATCTGCGGACACAGGAAATTATAAATTGCTCCACCTGCAGAAACGTCGATGCCCTTGTCAATGCAGCCATCTATAATCGCGGATATATAGGGCAATGGTTTTATACGGCTATGAACAATATCTTCGGCATTAAGGAAAGTGACTGCCTTGTTCACCCAATACGCCAACTGCTTTTTATACGCTTCAACTACTTCTTCGTAAGATTTGAAATCTGCCAGGCTGCCGGTACGAATACCCAAGCGCTCGCCAACGGAACCGCATTTGCTCCAGCGAGGGCATGCAGAACCACAATCAATGCAGCGCCCATCATTAATAGACAGTTCAAACACCTTGCCGACACTGAAATAGCAGGCGTCATGCTCGCCGTACTCCTTGCCCGCAATAGACGGTTCAACACAGCCAACGATGCAATAATCGCGTGCTTCCGCCAGCGTCCTGCCGGCCTCCATAGAATTGGGTATGTTGACCTCATCATTAAAGAGCTTGGGCTGTCCAGTTCCGATGCGAATAACATTTACAGTCTTAGCCTTGAACTCCCAGGGAGTATTATCATGCCAGCGAACAGATAGCCATGGGTCGGGAGTATACGTATGGGCATGGGCTTCCAGCATCAAGTAGGACAGATCATTGGTTGCATCCCTGCCTTCACGGGTAAGCCCACCAATTACAACCGTGGTACCTGCTATACCGGATTCGGATTGAAATAGCCCGGTAAATCTGTCGCGTAATTTCAGGAGTTCATAGGTTTTAATACACCAGCTTTCGATTATTTCAGCGACAAACTTTTTGGTGACCACACCGCTCTTCATATCCCTTGCATAGAACGGATAAAGAAGTTGGTCAAAACGGCCATAACCAATTGAGTGGCCGTTGGAATCAATCTCGATAACATTTGTTGCCAGATGATAGAGTTGCATGGCTTCCCAGAAGGTGCGGGGCGGGTTCTCCGCTACCCATTCAACGTTTTCTGCCATTTGCAGAAGCTCCTGCCGGCGGGCGGGATTGTTCTCCATGGAAGCTTTTTGACGTGCGATTGTGCCGTAGCGCCGGAAGAAATCTTTCACACTGTCCAGCATAATCAGAACAGCGTTATAAAATTCCCGCTTTTGAATATCCTCAGCATTTGTTAAAACAAGCTTATCCAATTTCGTCTTAATATGCTCGCGGATACCAATAAACCCTTTGCTGAACAACGTCCCGTAATCCGCCACAAAATGTCCGATACCACCAGATAGATGCAGGTTGGGATGGAAAACAGGCCTTCCTCCGGGTAAGACGGATCCCTTCTTTTCTTCATCACTGAGTATATTAGTAATGGCATCCTCAACTGTGCGACCTTTCCAGTAGTCACGAATGCCTAATATATCGCGTTTGGCTTGCTCACTTATGGCAAAGCGGTCCTGTTCGCGCTTCTCGAAGGGGAAGTTGACCATTTCATCACAAATCCACTCAAGCGAAAATTCCGGGAATAGTGGTGCGCATCTTGGAGGACATCCCATGTCGCCAACAATCAGTTCATCATCATAGACATCGACAGGAAGATTATGCAAAAGGTAAGAAAGCACATTGGCCGCCTTAATGATAGGAGAATCATTTTCATATTTTTTGTAGGCTTCGGTAATCAGTACTGCTCTTTTGGAATCGATAGTGTCTGCATAGCCATGTACTCTC
This sequence comes from Syntrophomonas sp., assembly GCA_039679805.1. Classification (GTDB taxonomy): domain Bacteria; phylum Bacillota; class Syntrophomonadia; order Syntrophomonadales; family Syntrophomonadaceae; genus JBDKUD01. The sequence continues at coordinate 3,236 of JBDKUD010000365.1, forward strand.
CTGAGAATCTTATTGGTTCTCGGATATGGAGAAAGATCTATCTGCCCTTTCATATTCTGGCTGGGATATTCCTTATCAAAGGGGTCATTGCCGCCTGTACCAAGCTTTGCCTGCTCATCATTCTTAAGGCATGATAAATTGGATGGCTGTGGACTGCTTTGCATTTGACGCATGACATTATTAACGATTTCGGATATCTGTTGTGTGGTGTACTCCATTATACAGCCTCCCTAATTGTTGATTTTGTCTGAATTCTTAATGTAATGGTTTCGGTCTATACGATACGCACCTCCTTTAACCAGGTATGCAAATAGGGGTATGTGCTTTTGTGATTAAGCTGTAATTAGCATAGAAGAATTAATCTGTTTTTTATATCACCGCATCTGAACAGAACCTCGATTTTCCTATTCAAGTTATTTACACGGACATTAAAATTAAATTTAAGCTCCTATCCTTATTTGTCATCAATCATTACTTTCATGACATATTACATTGTGAATGTATGTCGGATTATATGAGAGGATTAAAGAGATCCCAGTAGAAGTGCTATTTTCGCTAGGATCTCTGATACCAGCATGCCGAAATAAATGTAGTGATGGAGATGCAGGATATGTGCAACAATATATGCTTCATAGTTGATGAATCGATATGTTGCCTAAATTAATTAGCTACGAAAAATAAATTAGCCCGAGGATTTAAGAATCTACAATTTTATGGAGCACAAAGAAACAGAGCAACTGATGACAGATCCGTGGTGTTAGCAAAATATCTGCTGCTTGGCCTATACGTGATTTACTTCCATTACAAGAAAATACATTAAATCATATAAGACATGCAATTTGTTTTTCCATATCGGCAAGAGACTGGAACCCATAAAACCGGGCCGTATGCAGAAGTATCATTTCGCTAAGATTAATGGACTGTTCTTGTGCCAAGTAAATATCATGAAGACATAACGATAGGGTTTTTTCTGAGTAGGTAAGTAATTCTCCCCGTAAATATGTATCCACAGATGTCCAAGTACCGTTTTCAGTTGCCGGGCGCCCAAAAGACCGGATATTAGGGTAACGCTTATCAACTTCAGCGCCCCATGCAGAGAATATTTCCATAATTTTCTTCACAAGCTGAACTGCCTCAATTGTGACAGGTCGCAAATCATTTTTAATCTTCTCATATTCTGAAGGATGCGTGACTTTCATCATATGTGCATATCGTTCCGCCGCCATGTTTACATGCTGGCTTTCGGCCAGCTGTAAGTCAGCAAAATAATTGGATAGTGTATCTTCACTCCAAATTAAATGCTGAGATTTGCGCATTATTTGAAAAGTAATGGGATCCTCCCTGCATTTATCGGGATCATCTATCGCTATAACTGAAATTAGCATATTCCACTCCAAATTAACGATTTGTTCTATAAGGTTTTGTTTCGTCATTTTTATACCATCATCCTGTGCCATAATTTTCGTCTCCTTTAAAATTAATTGTTTTTTACCCCTGATTTAGCAAGAGTAATTAATAGATAGCTGAAAAATAATTTCTACCTATTAAGACATTCAAATGATTTGAAGAGAGTAAAATGCTCTTGTTTCAATCATACAGGCACGAGTAATTAATCGATATTGCTGAGATTGAGTAAAACCTCTATATTTTTGTTCAAGGAAAACGATATAAGAATTCAATTTTTTCACATAATTCTTTAAATGACTTTTAACTCATTTTTTTTGACTTAAATTCAGTAACCAAAATTGGGGAAATAAAAAAAATGATTTTGGGTGTGATTAATTTTTCCTCTCCTTTGCCAGTCCAGTTACCTCTTTATTTTTTATGAGAAGGAGGTTCATACGTTTTTACCGCACACGCTCAATGCACACGCATAATAAAAAAGGCTTCTGCGTATTTACGAAAATGTAAATCTGCAAAAGCCCGATTTTAGGCTAATTTGGTGCAGCGGGCGGGACTTGAACCCGCATGCCGTTAAGCACACGCCCCTCAAGGTTGCGGCAACGCCTACGCTTTCTTTTTATAAATCATTAGTATTTTAATAGTCAAACACAGCGTTATCAAATTTGATTAAATCTATATTTTATTAGTTCATCAGTATATTTTTACTGCTTTTCTCTTATTCCTGGCTATCAAAACCATTAAAACTCCAAATTCCACTACTATTAAACCCAACAAAGGATGATAAACTACATAAACGATTGTGATAAATGGAAACAGTAAAATCCGAACCATAGCCTTAAGGAGTTCACTCTCGGCAATAAATGCTGCAATCGGAGGAGATTTGTGATAATAGAATTTAACAAAAGCTGTACCATTAGCGTTGGTCAATAAATAATCATCCCTAAAATGTCTCAAAAGAACTACTACTGGTTTGAACTTTGAACCATATGCTGCCGTTGCAATAAAACATTCATCAATTTTTTGATCTGAAATTACTTCAAACTTCCTACCGTATTTGGTAGCATATGCTTTGGCTTCAGAATCGTCATATCCAATAATCTTTGTTGTATTTGGAATTGTGTCTGCTCTATCACATATTGTTGTTGTTGCTAAGTTAAATGTTATGCTGATTAAGTTTGTACAACCGTAAAAAGCCTCAAAGCCAATACTTGTTACATTTTCCGGTATGCCAATACTAGTTAAACCTGTACAATCTGCAAAAGCGAAGTTGCCAATACTTGTTACCCTTTGCGGAATGCTGATACTGGTTAAACCTTCGCAACCGTAAAAAGACCCGTTACCTATACTCGTTACACTTTCTGCAATGCTAATACTTGTTAGGCCTGTGCAATCGTTAAAAGCCCAGTTACCTATACTTGTTACCCCTTGTGGAATGGTAATACTAGTTAAACCTTTGCAACCGTGAAAAGCCCAGTTACCTATACTTGTTACCTCTTGCGGAATGCTAATTCTTGTTAAACTATCACATTCCCAAAAAGCTCCTTCTCCAATACTAGTTACACTTTTCGGAATGCTAATACTTATCAGATGATAGCAACCTTCAAACGCAAAACCACCAATACTTGCTACTCCTTGTGGAATGTTAACGCTTGTTAAGCCTGTGCTGCCTTCAAAAGCATTGTTACCTATGCACAAAACTCCATGCGGAATGCTAATACTTGTTAAACCTCCGGGACATGCCACTAAAATAGTCTTTTCCTTGTTAAAAAGTACGCCATCTACACTCGTATAATTCTGATTATCAATAGATACTGTAATGTTGGTTAAACCATCGCAACAGGAAAAAGCCCTATCACCTATACTTGTTATTGTTTGCGGAATGCTGATACTAGTTAAACCAGCGCAACCGCGAAAAGACCCGTTACCTATACTAGTTACCCCATTTGCAATGCAAATACTGGTTAAGCCTGTGCACATGGTAAAAGCATATTCACCTATATTTGTTACCGCTTGTGGAATGTTAATACTAGTTAAGCCTTCGCACCCGGAAAAGGCTCCTTTGCTTATACTCGTTACACTTTCCGGAATACTTATACTCGTTAGGCCAGAGCAATCGCTAAAAGCACCATCACCAAAACTTGTTATTCCTTGTGGAATGTTAACACTCGTTAAATCAGAACACCCGGTAAAAGCATAATCGCCTATATTTGTTACCCCTTGCGGAATCTTAATACTAGCTAATCTATAGCATTCGGAAAAAGCTTCTTTGCCTATACTCGTTACACTTTCTGGAAGGCTAATACTTGTTAAGCCTGTGCACCATCTAAAAGCATAGTCACCGATAACTGTTACCCCTTGTGGAATGCTAATACTTGTTAAGCCTTCGCAATCGTAAAAAGCGGAGTTGCCTATATCCGTAACAGGAAATCCGCCTAGTATATTGGGTACAATAATAGCTCCTCCCGCTCCGGTGTATCGTGTTATTTGTGCTTCGCCATTAGTTATAAAGTACGTATAGTCTCCCTCCTGCGCTGCTTGAACTTGATTGCCAAAACACAATAGAATGACCATGATCATTATGCTAAAAAGAATTTTTTTTAATTTACCAACTTTAAGCATTACCATGGCACAGCCTTCTTTCATATTTCTGAATAGCACTAGAGCTATACTCTTCTAAAATGTAATCCTCCTATTATGATTGTCTTAATAATTCTACCTACTTCGCTCTTTACCATATATTTATAATTGCAAAAAAGATGCGTTGGGAAGATGACTTCTATCTTTTCAGCCAAAGTTTTTATTTTTCGAGGGAGTTGTTTCTTAAAACCACTTTTAGCACCATAATAAATTACAATCTTTTTCATGTCCCAATACCCGCTAATATTACATCGTAAACATTTAACTCATCTGTGCTTTTGGTTTTATAGATAATATCAAAAGCAGAAAATCTTGTTCAACGTTAAATTCTCAATATTGAATCTAATACATTTATGTGTGTATTTGCTCGCCACCATTACAAATATTTAAATAATCTATAACTGAAAGGCAACAAAATATATCACTTATTCTTCTTTTATAAGCACTAAATAATTTGCCATGGTACCACTTATAACAATTATATTATCTATATATACCATTATAAGGAATTATAAGGTAAAAGATACCATATTGACGTCAATTGCATAAATAGGCAAATTCTTATATGGTAAAATTCCTCTATCTTATAGAGTGTTATAGAAAAGTACTTACAAAATCAAAAAGCAGAGATTTTACTCTCTGCTTTAACAGGCTTTTTAGCTTTAAATTTGGTGCATAATCTCATGGTATAACTTAACACCTAAAAAGCCAAAAACAAAAAGCCTCTGCGTTTCGCAAAGGCTTGATTTTTCATGGTGCGGCGAATGGGACTTGAACCCATATGCCGTGAAGCACACGCCCCTCAAACGTGCGTGTCTGCCTATTCCACCACCGCCGCATTTT
>JBDKUD010000115.1:0-9252 GCA_039679805.1 Syntrophomonas sp.
CTCAGCGCCAGCCTCCAAAGCGGCATTGACCATGATATCCTGAACTTTATTGATATCATTCAACACCTCAAATCGACATCCATGTACTTCGGCTAAAACATGTCGCCCCAAAGACTGCAATAATGTCAACTCCCTTCAGTATTTTTTGTTTTCCCAAACCTCCTCTTCTAATAAACATACACGTAGAATTTTAGCATATTGGTTGAGCATGTCAATAAATGATCAGTATTATTTTAATAAAAATACTACCAATAAATAATGCTATCAATTACCGTTAGAGTGGTCATATAGTAGCATTCTTATATACATTATATTCTTATCCACTCATAGGTTCCTTTAATTTAGAAATCAACTTAAATCTATTCCAACCGGTTAATTATGTTACTTATGCCATGCAAAAATTCTTTTTGATTACCTTCCCCAATTAAATCATAAAGGAAATTGTTAAATTCACTGCTTATTTTATATACTTTATTAGCAAGCGCTTTTCCCTTTTCGGTAATAAAGACTCTTATTGCGCGGCGATCAAGAGTATCAAGACGTCTTTCCACCAAACCTTGCTTCTCAAGTTTATCAATCAATACTGTCATCGATGAGCTGTCTATCAAGCTTTTAATGCCAATTTCCTTGAGAGTCGCCCCATCTTCCTGAAGTAGATTTATTAAAATAAAAGATTGGGGAATACTTATTCCTAGAGGTTCAAGTTCATTGTTAATAGTTTTATCAATTTTTTTAATTGCAGCACGCATGCCAAAACAAATCGAACTAGTTAGCTCTACCATTACCAATAACTCCTTTTTATAAAGCCTTTTATAAATAATCTTACTATTAATAATATATTAACTGCCTGCCAGTTTGTAAATATTGTTAGATTTTAATTTGGGTATAAAAGAACAACTTCTGGACTATATGCAGAAACATATTCTAACTGTTAATTTTTGCAATTTGCTTGGTTTTCTAACTTAAATAAATTTCGAAAATACTAATACTTGTATTTATTAAGGTTGAATGCTATTTTAGAGTATAATACACCAAATCGATGATGGAGAATAGTAAGCAGATGTTACAGTTACAGAGAGCCGGAATTGCTGTAACCCGGTACTGTATATCTGGTGAATGGACTCCGGAGTTGCCAGTTGAAATGAGATTTCTCTAAGTAGGCTGAGCCGGTTTCCCCGTTATAGGAAAGTATTAAGTGGATCTCTGATCAAAAAGGGTGGTACCGCGGAAAATCTCCGTCCCTTACGATTGGAGATTTTTTTATTATATTTTTTTAATAATGATAAATAAGCAAGGAGGATATATGATGGCACAAAAAAGAAAAAGAATTCTTACTGGAGACAGACCCACGGGTAATCTTCACCTTGGGCATTATGTAGGCAGCGTAGGTAATCGGGTAAAATTACAGGAACAATATGAAAGTTTTATTATAATTGCCGATGTGCAGGCCTTAACCACCAATTTTGAGAAACCAGAAAATCTCAGTCGAGATACTTATCATATAGCGGTCGATTACCTGTCCGCAGGTCTTAACCCAGAGCTATCTACCATTTTTATTCAAAGCATGATTCCCCAGATACATGAACTTACCATGTATTTTTCCATGTTTACATCGGTTAATGTTCTGCGGCACAACCCCACTATAAAGACTGAAGCAGCACAACACGGCTTCAGTGATATGACTTATGGCTTTTTAGGATATCCAGTTAGCCAGTCTGCTGACATAACTGTTTTCAAGGCTGATTTAGTTCCGGTTGGAGAAGACCAGGTACCACATATAGAGCTGACTCGTAAGATCGTAAGACGTTTTAATGACCTCTACAAGCCGGTTTTAGTTGAACCTCAAGTACTAGTCGGAGAAGTTCCTCGTCTAATAGGACTGGATGGTAAAGCAAAAATGAGCAAGAGTTTAAACAATGCAATTTTTCTGTCTGACAGTATTGAGGAAGTAAATACTAAAGTACGGAATGCTGTTACCGACCCGGCCAGAATAAGAAAGACTGACCCGGGACATCCTGAGATATGCACAGTATATGAGTATCATAAAGTATTTAACTCCGGTGAAGTTCAACAGATTGAATCCGAATGCCGCCAGGGTGGAATTGGCTGTGTTGCCTGCAAAAATAAACTAGCGGGTTGTATCAATAATTTACTTGAACCCATGCGTGAAAGACGTATTAAATATGACAACCATCCTGAACTAGTCCGCGAAATACTAATGGAAGGAACCAAAAAAGCTTACCAGGCTGCCCAGGAAACTATACTTGAAGTTAGAGAAGCTATGCAAATTAACTATTTCGATATGCCTATCCCCATGTAAGAAAACTAATGCCGCAAAAAGTATTTAGAGATTTGAACTTCTTGTTTTGTATTGTACATTGTATTTCCGTCCTGTGAAATGCAATTCCATTGACACTGATAATGTCCAATAATATAATTTAACCAGCAAGCATTTGGATTAGTATTTCACTATGCGGAATTAAGCACGCATCCAAATGTTAATAAAATATCCTAACGAAGGGATGGAATTATAATGTCATACGTTCAAGAAGTACTCCACAAAGTGGTGGAAAGAAACCCTCATGAAAGTGAATTTCACCAAGCTGTTCAAGAAGTCCTGGAAACCTTGGAGCCTGTATTCGAAAGACACCCCGAGTTTCAGAAAGCCGGTATTTTAGAAAGACTTGTAGAGCCGGAAAGACAGATAATTTTCCGGGTCCCCTGGGTTGATGACAATGGCAAAGTACAGGTTAACCGCGGTATGCGTATTCAGTTTAACAGTGCAATTGGACCTTATAAAGGTGGATTAAGACTTCATCCTTCGGTTTATACTGGTATTATTAAATTCCTGGGGTTCGAACAAATTTTCAAAAACTCCCTCACTAGCTTGCCTATCGGCGGAGCTAAGGGCGGAAGTGATTTTGACCCCAAAGGTAAATCTGACATGGAAGTTATGCGGTTCTGTCAGAGCTTTATGACTGAACTTTATCGGCATATTGGTGCAGATATAGATGTTCCTGCTGGTGATATCGGAACCGGCGGTCGTGAAATTGGATATATGTATGGACAATATAAAAAAATTACCGGACTATATGAAGGAGTATTAACCGGTAAAGGTTTGACCTTCGGTGGCAGCCTGGCCAGAACTGAAGCTACTGGTTATGGTCTGGTATATTTTGTTGATGAAATGATCAAAGCCAAAGGCAAGAGCTTTAAAGATGCTACCGTAGTTATTTCCGGTTCCGGTAATGTTGCTATTTATGCAGTACAAAAAGTTCATCAGCTGGGCGGTAAAGTCGTAGCCTTGAGCGATTCCAATGGTTATATTTATGATAAAGATGGAATAAAACTCGATACTGTTCAACGCATTAAAGAAGTTGAAAGAGGCAGAATCAAGGAGTATGTTAACTATCATCCCGAAGCAGAATACTTTGAAGGAAAAGGTATCTGGAATATTAAATGTGACATAGCTCTTCCTTGTGCTACTCAAAACGAACTTGATGAGCAAGATGCCAAGGCTCTGGTTTCCAATGGTTGTTATGCCGTTGGCGAAGGTGCCAATATGCCTTCTACTCCGGAAGCAGCACATTACTTTATCAATAATAAGGTTATGTTTGCACCAGGTAAAGCAGCTAATGCCGGCGGCGTTGCTACTTCCGCCTTGGAAATGTCTCAGAATAGCATGAGATATTCCTGGACCTTTGAAGAAGTTGATGCCAAACTCAAAGACATTATGGTCGGTATTTATAAAAATGCCAGTGAAACTGCTAAAGAATATGGATTCGAAGATAACCTGATTGTTGGAGCCAATATTGCAGGATTCCTCAAGGTAGCTAATGCCATGATGGCTCAGGGAATCGTATAAGGATTGCAATCCTATACGTTTTACAAAATTAGCGCCTCCCACTTCCGGCGATAGTCTTTCCCGGAAGTTTATAAGGGAATGGGGTCCTCTGGGCCCCATTCTTTATTGTTTTTATAACTAGCAAAGATTATTTGACAGTAATTATTGTCTTAGTTAGAATAAAATCGAGTGTTCAACAGCTTTGAGTCTAAACTATGATAGAGGAGAGGAATATACATGTCCGATCTTGAAAAAATTAACCCCTATTCCACTGCCCCAGTTCATGACGATGATTCTAAAACCGTCCAATCGGTAGAAAGGGCATTAACTATTATAGAGGCTCTGGCTGAGTATGGCGTTCCGGTGAGCTTAGGTGATTTAGCTGAAAAAGTAAACTTAAAACCAAGTACCGTTCACAGGCTGTTAAGTACCCTGATTGTCAGAGGGTTTGTAGTACAAGATGAGAATAGCCATTACAAATTGTCTATGAAACTATTTCATATAGGCAACTCTGCAACCTATGCTATAGATATTAAGAAGATAGCAGCTCCAATAATGCTGGAGTTATTGGACAAATGCAATGAAACCGTTAATCTGGCTGTGTTAGATCACGGTGAAGTAGTCTATATTGACCAGCTTGAATCTAACAATATCGTCATTGTGAAGATGTTTGCTAGGGTGGGACACCATGGTCCCGCTTATTGTACGGGTTCAGGTAAAGTACTATTGGCCGGCTTAACCCCGGAAGAACTTAATAGGTACATTTGCACCAGTGAATTGCAGCGATTTACCAGTGACACTATAACGGATTCTGAAATGTTAGCCAAAGAACTGGCCAGAGTTCGTAAAGATGGTTATGCTCTGGACCTGGGGGAACGTGATGAAGGAGTTCGATGTATAGCAGCACCAATAAAAAACCATGAAGATCAGGTAGTAGCTGCCTTGAGCGTTTCCGGTCCCAGTATGCGAATGACGGCATCTTACATTAACAACGAACTGACCCCTATGGTAACTGAATTGGCGGGCCGCATTTCGGAAAAATTGGGCTGCAAACATTACTAAACTTCTCCGTCTACTAATTCTAGAAATAACCAAAAGTAAGCACCTCATAAGTTATTGTCTGAACCTAACTTTTCCACTGCTCTCTCTTCTTCACCTTTAACCTTGATTATTTGCTTATTGGAATTTTATAAACTACCCGTTGTATTAATACCTGGAATCGGATAACCTAAATACAGGATTATCCAAAGGAGTGATATGAGTGCAAGAAACTGCTAAGTTTCAACTTCGTTTTCTTAATCAGGAGCAACATTTGATGTTACCCACGGTTACATCAATCATTATTACCCAGAACCTGTATGATATTCTGTTTCAATACGTGATAACTGAAGAAAAAGAAGTAAAACTAAAAGAATTCATTAAAATGCTGGAATCTCACATTAAGAGTAAATCAAGTGGCCCCTTTTCCCTTTCGCTCTCAGATTTGGAATTTTTAGATGACGGTCTGGAAGAACTAAAACTTCTTAATTGGATGGAAGTCCCAGTAAAGGTATTCGAGCTTGAAATAGAAGGAATTTGTCAGGATAATGAAATATATGAAGAAGAACTGGGAAAAATATTCGACCTTCTGGAAGAGTTAATTACGTTTAATCGTAAAATGAACTCCAATCAAATTTACGTATATCCCATGAAGTTGACCGGTTATTAATATCTTAACGCTTTTGTCCTACTCTATAGACCTAATAAACCGGTCGCTGCAACGACCGGCTTGTTTGTTTATAAGGTTATAATACTATCTCCACTTGGTATTTTTCCAACCACCGGTTTACTAATAGAAGGTAAGCCATATACTGAGTATCTCCCATTAGTTGCCCAAACCATGGGTTTTCAAAATAGGTTTTTCCCGAAGCAGCAATAGCTTTTATTTCCTTGATCTCCATTAATGGTAACAATGGAGATGTTGAGGTATTTAACATTTTGAGAAATCTTTCCCGAACAGCATTTGCATACTGAGGATTATGAGTTTTCGGATACGGACTTTTTGGTCTATAAAGTACATCATCAGGAAGCAATCCTCTTAATGCACGTCTTAAAATACCTTTAGCCATTCCATCACAGTTTTTTATTTTCCAGGGTATATTCCATACATATTCAACCAGACGGTGATCACTAAAAGGTACCCTGACCTCCAGTCCCCAGGCCATACTCATGCGATCTTTACGGTCTAATAAGGTAGGCATAAAGCGCGTAATGTTAAAATAGAACAACTGCCGTATACGAGCTTCCGTTTCATCCTCTCCATCTAGTCCCGGCACTTCGGAAATAGCCTGCTGAAAGCGCTCTTGCAGGTATTCCTCCGGACTGATTCTATTTGTAAGCCAGGGGGCCAGAAATTCAGTCCTTTGTTTCACCATCCTTATCCAGGGAAAATATTCTGTATTGGAAGGCAACTGTCTGAACCATGGGTAACCCCCAAAGACTTCATCAGCGCATTCACCTGAAAGTCCTACCACTACTTGCTTACGTATTTCCCGGCAAAACAGGTATAGTGAAGAATCAATATCAGTCATTCCCGGCAAATCATTGGCATGCAGTGATGACTCTAATGCTTCAGCCAGCTCACGATTATCAATCAGTATATAACTATGATCACTGCCAATATGATCTGCTACTCGCTTTACCCAGGGATAATCCGCAGTAGTTTCGAAACTGTTGGGTAAGAAGAATTTATCATTATCAATGTAATCAACCGAAAAAGTCTTAAGGTTGCTGCCGCCCTCAAGAGCTAAGGCTGCCAAGGCCGAGATGGCACTTGAATCCAGTCCGCCGGAAAGCAGTGTACATACCGGAACATCAGCACTTAGCTGCCGGGATACTGTATCTTGCAATAATTCCCGCAGGTGTACGGCGGTTGTATCCAGGTCCTCGGTATGGTTTTGACTATTCAATTCCCAATACTTTTTCACTTTAATACCATCCCGGTTGAATATTAAATATCTTCCGGGTCGCAATTCGGTTATACCTTTGAAAACACCCTCACCAGGCGTTCGTGCCGGTCCCATGATAAATATTTCTGCCAGACCTCCTGCATCAACCTGGGCTTTAATTTGCGGGTGAACAAGCAGCGCTTTTAATTCAGAAGCAAACCATAACGAGCCGCCTTTTAAAGTATAGAATAAGGGTTTCACCCCCAGGCGATCACGGGCCATAAAAAGCTGCTGGGCATTTTTATCCCATATTGCAAAGGCGAAAATTCCGTTTAAATGCTGTAAACACTCTGCTCCCCATTCCATATAGGCAGTTAGAAGTACTTCTGTATCGGAATTCCGTGTTTTAAAGCTATATCCCCGGGTTTTGAGTACCTGGCGAATCTCAGCGGTATTATACAGTTCCCCATTATAAATAATGGTAAATTCGTTTCCTTTATGAGTGCGTGTCATCGGTTGCCCACCGCCCTCAGGGTCAACTACAATAAGGCGGCGGTGGCCAAGGGCAGCATGTTCAGATAAAAAGGCCCCCGCCGCATCAGGCCCCCGATGATTTAATGTATTGGCCATAGTGTTTATTACTTCATTCTGTCTGCTCAAGTCCTTGTTAAAATCTATCCATCCAGCTATTCCACACATATATATTCATCCCCCTGTTAAAAATAAAAAAATGACGCTCCCGGGGAACTAACCCCTGAGGCGCCATTGCCTGTGATATATTATTATGTGGAAAAACCCAGAACGTGACTGGAAGTTGTTGTTAATTAGTATGCCAGCAATGCTTCGCGAATTATTTTCGCCCCTAAAATCGAGGTATTATCGCCCCTTTCGTATGGGGGTGAAATCTCTACTACATCAAAGCCTACAATATTAAGCTCTGCCAGCTCGTGAAGTGCCTGTAACAAATCCCGTGAGGAAAACCCGCCTGGTTCAGGAGTGCCTGTACCAGGAGCATACGCGGGATCAATTACATCAATATCCAAGGTTAAATAAACCGGTCTCTGGCCCACCTTGGTCTTGACTTCAGACAAAACTGATATTAATTGGTCCAAATAAAGGTTGCTCATTTCGGAAGCATATTCCATTTCTTCTCTGGTTCCAGATCTTATCCCCAATTGAAATAGGTTGCCCTTTCCTACCTGCTCAACAATATGTCTCATAACTGAAGCGTGGGAAAGAGTTTCTCCCAGATAGTCAGTTCTTAAATCTGCATGAGCATCCATTTGAATAACTACCAATTCAGGGTACCTTTCCCGATATGCCTTTACTACCGGCAAAGTTACCAAATGTTCTCCGCCAATAGAAAATATTTTCTTATTGGCAGCCAGAAGCTCTTGCACCACGGCTTCCACTCGGCGCAGGCTTTCAACTACATTTCCAAAAGGGATGATAACATCACCCGCATCAAAGAAATTGATCTCCTCCAGGGATTTATCCTGATATATACTATACTCTTCAATTCCTTCAGAAACCTCCCTTACCCGGTAAGGAGCCAGGCGGGTGCCCGGGCGAAAGCTGGTAGTTGCATCCATAGGAAGACCAATAATGACCTTATCACTTTCAGAAAGCTTGTGACTGCTGCCCATAAAAATTGCCTTGCGTTCCAGCAATTCCATACCTTTAGTATCCATATTTAACCCACCTGTCCCAGTTTCTTCAGTACAAACGTCGGTAATTAAAGGTTAGCGTTATCCCTCTAGACTTTATTTGCACAATAGATTTATTATAAACAAACCAAAAATAAAAATAAAATATTTTTTGAACTGTAGGATAGCTGAAGCAAAATCAAATTGTTCTATTATTTTTTATTTTTTAACATAAACTATACAAAAAAGGAGGCTCTTTAATGCGAATTAGTGATCCTAATAAATTGGTAGGTAAAGTAATTGATATTAAATCAGGGCCGGATATGACCCATATAACCGTTGATGTTGGCGATCAAGCGGTTACTTCCACTATTACCTCTTCTGCAGCAGAAGATATGAATTTGCATAAAGGTGATGAAGTCTTTACTCTTTTTAACTCTACATCTGTTTCTCTAATTAAAGATACTAAAAATTAATAATTACTAATGGAATAGAGACAACCCGGTGTATTAACACCGGGTTGTCTTTATTCCCAACATGTTGAATGCTATTACATGACAAGGTTTTTAAGCTCATCATATTTCTTGATAAAATCCAGGAAATTATTCACCGACTTACGCCGCGCTTTTTGTCGTGGATAAATTATATATATAAACCGCTGGGCATTGGGGGAATTAATTTTAAGAGCTTTTATTTTTCGATTAGAATCAATTTTCTTTATTGCCCAATCAGAAATAATGGATATTCCCATTCCTGATTCAACTGCAGCCAGGGCGGCCTCAGTACTGCCTGCTTCAATATATACGTTTAGTTCATCTTTCTTAATAGCATGCGC
>JBDKUD010000177.1:0-2550 GCA_039679805.1 Syntrophomonas sp.
GATCCTAAGTCTGGTGCGTCTGCCAGTTCCGCCACGCCCGCATTTATAAAGCGCACATTAAGTATTATACATTCATGTTGTGATTATTTCAACATGAGAAACAAATTATTTCAAATCATCATCCTAAATTTATGTAGCCTATGTGCGGACATTGCTGTCCAGATATAGTAATTGCCTATAATTGATGGGTTTAAACAAGGTATATCCCCTAAAACGCCCATAGAGGCGGTTTCTTGTTTCTCCTGTTAAAAATAAAGGAAAACTTTGGATTATTGTCGAAATTAAAATCCAATATTAAAGAAAAGGGGGGGACAATATGACCAATATTGCAGTTATTGGGGCAGGTCAGGGGGGAGCATCAATTCTAAACGCTTTTATGGGAATTGGTACTGTCACTATAATGGGGATATGTGATGTTAACCAAAATGCCCCCGGAATAATACTGGCTAGGCAAAACGGTATTCCAACATATGATGATCTCAATAGTATTTTTTCGATTGCATCACTGGATGTAATAGTTGAAGCTACAGGTAGTGCTAAGGTTCAAGAGATTATTAATAATAACAAAAACGAAAAGACTCGGGTAGTGGATTCTGAAGGGGCCAATTTAATGATGATGCTGGTTAATTCTCGTGAGGAAATGATAAAGGTTTTACACCAGGAGTCGGAAAAACTGGCTGATATGTCAGGAGAACTATCAGAAACCATGGAACAGGTAAACCAGGTCGTTGAAGAAGTGGCTTCGTATGCCAATCAAATTGCAACCCAGGCTACCAGTTTGATGAGTTCAGCTCAAGAAGCTGTTACTCATCTCGGAGAAACGGGCGAAGTTCTTAATTTCATTCATAATATTGCCAAGCAGACCAAGTTATTAGGGTTAAATGCTGCCATCGAAGCGGCCCGCAGCGGAGAACACGGTAAAGGTTTCGCGGTGGTTGCCGATGAAGTACGTAAACTAGCGGAAAATAGTACCTTGTCAGTAAATAATATATCCAAGATATTGGGCGATATTGAGAAGTCAGTTCAGGTTATTACGAATGGCGTAAATCAATCTGGAGAAGCAGTACAAAAACAAGCCCAGTTAACTGAGGAAGCACTCGCCAGTGTTCAGCACGTGCAAGCTATGTCACAGGAGTTGTCTGGGCTGGCGCAACACCTGGCCGGTTTGGCTTAGGACGACTAAAGGAATCAGTCTTGTATACTATTAAATCGAATCTGGAAGCTAGTACCCTCAGGTCCGGTTTTCAGATCAATCGTGGCACGGTGCCTGGCGGCAATGCTATAGCAAATGGCTAGCCCCAGTCCGGTGCCATTTTCTTTGGTAGTAACAAATGGGGTCCCCAGCTTATCAATTATCTCGGAACTTATTCCCGAGCCCTGGTCCTTAATGGATAAAACTACTTTATCTTCATCCATATAAGTCTTAATTTCCAAGTTTCCACCTGGCTCCATGGCCTCCAGACCATTAAGGGTTAGATTAAGTATAAGCTGACGGATTTCATTACCATCAATTGAAACCTCCTTAATATTGCCTGGCTCCCATACTAGGCTTTTTTCGGATTTTATAGCTTCGGCAGTAATTAAGGGACAGAATTTATTTACCAGGGTATTAAGGTTCTGCGTCCGTAAAAAGATTGGTTTATCCTGTGCTAAAGACAGAAATTCAGTGATAATGGTATTTGTGGCATTTAGTTCATCGGACATCAGGTCAAAATAGGATTGAAACTCTGTTAAGGCGGGTTCTTTTCTAAGCATTTGCAGGAAGCCCTGTACGGTAGTTAATGGATTCCTGATTTCGTGACCTATACTGGCAGCAATTTCACCGGATAACCGGAGGCGGTCCAGGCGCGCCATTTCTTTTTCAATTCTTTTCCGTTCAGTAACATCCCGCATACTAAATACTACACCGATTTTATTGTCGTTATCATCACGCAGGGGACTGCCTATTGCTTCCAGACATACATATTCACCATTTACGTGCCGGTGATCAAAAATTACTTTACTGCAACAATCTTGTTTAACCAGGTTATAATCTTCAGGATCCATATAATCAGTTAAATTCTTACCTAGCATTGTTTCAGGCTCATATCCCAGCACGTTTTTACAGGAAGGACTTATATATTCGATTACTCCATCCAGATTAACCTGCAAAATAATATCCCGCATATTAGTGGTAATACTACGCAGCTGGTTTTCACTATTCTTTAGTGCCAATTCAGCACACTTCTTTTTAGTAATGTCCTGAACCTGAACCAGAAAACCGTCCGAGGTCCCCCTGGATAACTTTAACGGTGTTATTGAAGAATCCAGATAATTTGTTTGTACATTTTTTGTTTTATGACCATTACACTCTGTAACTTTGTCATAGCAAAATTTGCTCTCAATCCGAACTGATTTACCAGTTTTAATTTTTTGTTTGATAACCTCGGGGATATTAAGATCTTCAAATATTTTAAAGCCAACAAGGTCATCATTCTTTGTTACTCCGAAAATATTTAAGGAGGCTTGATTAGCATCCATCAGAATACCGTTATTATCAATTAATATAAT
>JBDKUD010000426.1:0-7526 GCA_039679805.1 Syntrophomonas sp.
AAAGGGCACAAATGTGTAAAAGGCTTCCGTGATGGCTTACGAGAAGAAGGAGGATTCGGAGTAACAGTAATCGAATTAAAGTAAACGGCCAGAATATTTAACACCGGGTTTAGTTTGAACTGAACCCGGTGTTTTTAAGTTATCTTAGTTCATTGATAATATCACGAACCTTTTTAGATTTAACCCGGTGGTCATCTAGGGAACATTTAGACAGATGCTGGCCTGGTTCCAGGACCATTTCTTCCAAATATTCTTGGGGACAACCGCCGCTCTGGGTTGCATTAGGTATGTTGGCTTCGTATAATTCTCCCTCATGACGTGGGTCACGACATACCATTACCCGGTTTTTAAACATTCCCGAGATATTAAAACTGGTATGGATATCACATTCTTCTTCTGGTATCTTATCCGGATCGGAACTGTCTTTATCTGCTTTTACCATTGCTCTCATCTCAGGATTAGGGCAATATTTACCGGCTAGTTTGCCGGACTCGTGGCAGATTTAAACCATCTGGTGTATATCACAGGTTTCCTTGGGAGCGAATTCCTTTACACAGTATTCAGAGCGTACCTGATCCTGGGGGCATGATTCAGACATCAGCTTACCCGATTTAGTACAAATGGAGATCTGTATTATATCACTTGGCTTGGCCTGAGGAGATGCTTTTTTCAGTTTTATGGCCTGCTGCATCATAGATTTCCAAAGCAGCGCCGGATAACCGCCGCCATAAATATCATGCATAGTATATTCTTGGTCATATCCCATCCACACTGCTCCGGAAAAACCAGGAACATAACCACAGAACCAGGAATCTCTATATTCTTCAGATGTACCTGTTTTACCTGCACACATAATACCGGGTATCTTAGCCTTGGTCCCGGTACCTGAGTTTACCACTGTCTGCAGCATACTGGTCATTAACCAGGATGTCTCTTCCGACATAACCCGGCGGTAGGCAGGCTTAAAATTGTAAAGTTCCACCCCATCAGCATCGACAATTCTAGTTATAAAATGAGGTTTTACAAATACTCCACTATTCCCAAAAGCCCCATAAGCAGCTGCCATCTGTAAAGGTGTAGCTCCCTTGGTCAACCCCCCCAGAGATAATGGGGCGAGACCCAGGTCATTGGTGCCTTTGGTATCAACCAGTTCCAGCCCTAGTGATTGGGCGAATTTGTAGCCGCTCTTAATACCAATTTGGTCCAGCATCTGAACGGCATAAGTATTTATTGAGTATTGCACCGCTGTACGCATGGGTATAAGACCACGGTATTTCAGGTCATAATTTTCTGGTTTCCAAATAGTTCCGCCATACTTATAAGAAAGCGGCTTATCTTCAAGAGTATAATAAGGCATAAAACCCTGCTCCAGTGCAGGTCCATAAACTGATAACGGCTTTATGGACGAACCTGGTTGGCGGTGGGCGTCTATAGCCCGGTTAAAGCCACGTTGTTGTTCGTATTGTCTTCCACCCAATACCGCTTTTACTTCTCCTTTTTTGTCATCTACGATTGTCATACCAACCTGAATTTTCTGACCGTTTTTACTTTCGCTGGGAAAATTAGCGGGATTAGCTGCCAGTTCCTCCGCATGTTCCTGAAGTTTGGAATTCATAGTAGTATAGATTTTCAATCCGGAACGATACAGTGCACTGCTGGGATCATCCCGATAGTCATCAATATTTCCTAAAATGTCCAGTGCCTCTTCAATAACCGCGTCAGTAAAAAAACCATACTTGGTGCCAGCATTATGAATCTTTTGAAAATGCAGGGGCTTTTCAAATGCGGTCTGGGCTGCCTTTTCATCAATAAAACCGCAGTTTACCATATTATCCAGGACCATCTTTTGCCTGGCTTTAGCCCGGTCAAAATACTGAAAAGGATAATAGTTATTGGGGCTTTGTACCAAACCTGCCAGCAGGGAGGATTCTTCCAGGGTCAGTTCACTTACATCCTTGCCAAAAAAGGTTTTGGAAGCTGCTTGAACCCCATAGGCACCACCGCCAAAATAGATTTTGTTCATATACATGGTTAAAATCTCGTCTTTCGAGAAGTTTGATTCTAGTTTATAAGCCAGGACGATTTCCTTGAGTTTTCTTTCAACACGTTTATCTGCGGTTAGAAACGCATTACGGGCTAACTGCTGAGTGATAGTACTCGCACCCTGCCCGGTCAGGTCACCTGAACGAACATTACTTAACACTGCCCTAATGATACCTTTATAGTTAACCCCGTGATGTTCGTAAAAATCCTGATCCTCGATGGCTATAAAAGCGTTAATCAAGTCCTGGGGGACCTTGTCCAGTTCCACCTCAGTACGATTTTCACCAGCATGTAAACTAGCACATACCTCACCTTTATCATCATATAGGGTAGTTGAACTTGCCCCCGTTAGTTGTTGCGGATCCCAGGCTGGTAAGTTCATTGAGGTATAAACAAGTGTTCCGATTACGGTACCTAGTCCGATTAGCATAATCAAGCCAATATATTTGAATAATTGTTGGGAATTAACTTTATGGCCTTTTTTCCTGGTTTTTCGGGTGCCATTTGACATAGTAAATACTCCTTCTGCAAAAGATCGTTATTGATTTTATTAGACAATTAACTAAAAATTCCTGCCAGTATACATAAGAAGGTTGCTAGCAAAACGAGGTATTGCAGGGAAACCATTCCTTCCTACATATATACAATATGGCTTTATGGCTCTAATTATTGCATATACTCATTTTGTTATGCTATCATTTTCTTTGGCAAGGGGGTTATTTTGTGGAAAACAATTTTCAAAAAGAGACTCTAAGGCAAATCAATCTTATCCGTCGTGGTGTTGCAGAGATAGTGCCGGAAGATGAATTAATTAAGAAAATCACTAGATCCCTTAATGAAAAAAGACCTTTAAGAATAAAACTGGGTCTGGACCCAACTGCGCCTGATATTCATCTGGGACATACAGTAGTCCTTAATAAACTTAGGCAGTTTCAGGATTTAGGACATGAGGTTCATCTTATTATTGGAGACTTTACCGGACGTATTGGAGACCCGAGCGGAAAATCGGAGACCCGTAAACAGCTTACTGAAGAAGAAGTCAAGGTCAATGCTCAGACCTATCAAGAACAAATTTTTAAAGTATTGGATAAAGAGAAGACAGTAATACATTATAACAGTGAATGGCTGATGCCTCTTAATATGGTGGACGTTTTACAGCTGGCCGGTAAGTATACTGTGGCGCGGATGATGGAAAGAGACGATTTTAGCAAACGATATAAAGAAGGGTTACCTATCGGTATACATGAATTTATGTATCCTTTAATGCAGGGTTATGATTCGGTTGCATTAAAGGCCGATGTTGAATTGGGTGGTACGGACCAGAAATTCAACCTGTTGGTAGGTAGAAATCTACTTAAAGAATATGGTTATGAACCTCAGGTGGCTTTAATGATGCCTATCCTGGAAGGAACTGACGGCGTCCAAAAGATGAGCAAGAGTCTGGGTAATTATATTGGCATTAATGAAGAACCTTATGAAATGTTTGGCAAGACTATGTCCATACCTGATGAAATGATAACTCGATATTTCGAACTGGTTACTCGAGTTTCCATGGAAGAGATTAAGGATATTCAGATCAAAATGGCAGATGGCTTATTAAATCCCCGTGATGCTAAGATGAGGTTAGCTCGGGAGATTATAGCTACATATCATAGTCAAGAACAAGCAATCGAGGCCGAAGAAAAATTCCGACTGGTGTTTTCCAAAGGAGACATTCCTGAGGATATTCCCGAAGTTACTGTGAATGAAGCAGAAGCATGGTTGCCCAAACTACTCAATGACCATAATATGGTAGGATCAACCAGTGATGGCAGGCGGATGCTAAAACAGGGTGCTGTCAAGATTAATGGCGATAAATACAACCAAGAAAATATTGTGCTGGAAGACGGAATGGTTATTCAGGTAGGCAAAAGAAAGTTTATAAAGATAAGATTATAAAATAATTAAGACCACCGGGTTAACCGGTGGTCAATTCTTATCAGGGCATTCAGTTATATCATTTTTCCTCACTATTATCTTTAGGCTCTTATCAGCGCTTTTATCATTTCATCTCCGTGGCCTTCATAGAATATGGCATATCCTCTTACATTGCTATATTCAGGGGAGACCAGCTGGACAAATGTAAATCCCGCATCTTCAAGTTCAGTACGCGTTTTTTTACGCAGCGTATTTATATGCTGATCATTTATTTGATTGCTCCTGCAGTAAATTTCCTTACCTTTGCTGCCATATAGAACTGTAGCCACTAGTGTTCGAGTAATTTTCATCACACCCCTGTTACCAGATAATTACTATAGGGACATTCCCGGTTACGGGTGTGTCCCTTTTCCTTAATAAAAAGCCAGTACCTTTGTGAACAACAGTACTGGCTGAATATCATTTTTGGTAGCCCTAAGGGGATTCGAACCCCTGTTTCCGCCTTGAGAGGGCGGCGTCCTAGGCCTCTAGACGATAGGGCCAAATGGCTGCCGAACAAGGATTCGAACCCTGGCGAACTGATCCAGAGTCAGTCGTGCTACCACTACACCATTCGGCAGCAACGGATTTATTCAACCCGTGCGTAAAACATTATAATACAGGCAATTATGAATGTCAAAGGTTTATGCAATAAAACTAATAGCTTGTTTAATTCTTTGCATACAGGTTTCCGCGCCTAGTAGTTCCATGACCTCAAAAAGGCCCGGAGTCATGGTTCTGCCCGATATCGCCAGGCGGGTGGGGTGAATAAGTTCAGATGCTTTTAACCCCATTGATTCAGCCTGGCTTCTTAGTTTCTGTTCTAATTCGGAAGCATATAACACATTAGCGGAACTAATCATGTTAAGAACAGCCGTAAGTTTATCAATTGCTCCCGGACGCGAAAAGTATTTATTGGCACCTTTTTCATCGTAATTTATAACCGGATTAAAAAAGTATTCTGCCAGGTCAAAAATTTCATACAGAGTTTTAGCTCGGCTGCGTACCAAATCAATAACTTGTTTGCAATATTCCCGATTATCATCTGTGAACCAACCTTTAGCACGGGCCGGCTTGTCAATTAGTTCAAAAATCCAATCAATATTTGCTTCAGCAATATAATGGCCGTTCATCCAGGTCAATTTGGATGTATCGTATATTGCAGCTGATTTAGAAACATTATTTAAATCAAATCCGGCAATCATATCCTGAACACTCATAATATCTACATCATTACCCGGCGACCAACCCAAAAGTGCCAGATAATTAATCAAGGCCTGGGGTAGATAGCCCTGATCCCTGAATTCCTGGACTGATGTAGCACCATGTCGTTTAGATAACTTACTACGATCAGGGGCAAGGATCATGGAAACATGAGCAAACTGTGGTGCATCTATCTTAAGTGCGTTATATATTAATAACTGTTTGGGGGTATTGGATAAATGCTCTTCGGCCCTAATAACATGGCTTATTTTCATAAAATGATCATCTATAACCACCGCGAAATTATATGTCGGCCAGCCATCGGACTTAGCAATTATAAAATCATCAAGAAGCCTGTTATCAAATTCGACATCACCCCGGATAAGATCATGAACTACGGTAACTCCCGTATTTGGTACTTTCAAGCGCACAACTGGCTGCATTCCCTGTTCAAGTAATTCCTTAACCTGAGAAGAGGTTAACGATTTACAGGTTCCCTCGTATTTATAATTTAATTTATTACGTTCAGCCTTTTCACGTTGTATTTTTAATTCTTCTGGTGAGCAGAAACAATAATAGGCTTTCCCTTCATCCAGAAGCTGTTGAATATACTGCTTATATAACGGCAAACGCTCACTTTGGCGATAAGGACCAAATGCCCCGCCTTTTAACGGGCCTTCATCCCAATCAATGCCCAGCCACTCCAATCCTTCGATTATGCCACGCGCCGAATCTTCAGTAGACCGGGTTGTATCTGTATCTTCCAGGCGCAGAATCAACTTTCCGCCCAGACTGCGGGCGTAAAGCCAGTTAAACAATGCCGTCCTGGCACCACCTATATGTAAAGTCCCGGTAGGACTAGGGGCAAACCTTACTCTAATATCTTCCAATCTATACCGACTCCTTTAATGGGGGGAAGGCCCCGCGAAAATTTTACTTTGGAATATTTCTATTAAATATTATCTCATCCGCTGGTTATTTTCAAAAGATTGCTTCGGAAAGAAGCCTAATAATAATATTTTAGGTCACGAAAGGCTTTAAGTAAAAACAGCTAGGGCAGTGAGGTATATCCAGGTGAAGCGACGTTGGCGGAGGTAGTGAGAAACACCCGGCGAAGACCTTGTGGGGGATGGGGTCGAGCGACACGGACGTCGCGAGAGCGTACCCCCTCCGGGGACAACTGATGCTCCCTTTGGTCGCCATTAAGGACGGTTGAACACGGATGTGAATCTACGCGGTGCCCTATACCCCACGTGGCAAGCCGTCGGTGTTTCCACTACCGGAGACTGGAGCAAACTGGATATGCCTCACCGCCCGCCGCTTTTGCACAAGAATCTCTTAAGTTAGAGTTAAAAAAATGTGCACCTTATGTGTCTACTTTTCATATAAATAAGTGCGGGGGTGAAAATATGTATGG
This sequence comes from Syntrophomonas sp., assembly GCA_039679805.1. GTDB lineage: Bacteria > Bacillota > Syntrophomonadia > Syntrophomonadales > Syntrophomonadaceae > JBDKUD01. The sequence continues at coordinate 6,620 of JBDKUD010000426.1, forward strand.
CAATAGAATTAATTGGGTATTTATTTTATTCCTTCTTATTATATTTTCATTAGTATCTTTATTTTTACTTATAGACTTCAGGCTAAAATCCAGCATATTGGAGATAGCCAGGTCAAAAGCTCAGATATCAGGGGTAGAGGCTATTAATAGGTTAGTAAATAATAAAATTGTTTCAAAAATTGAGTATGAAGATATAGTATATGTTCATAAAGACAACGCTGGCAGAGTAGTTTTAATTCAACCAAATACCATAAAGCTCAATCAAATTATGGCCAACACCATTGAAGAAGTTACTGCTTCTCTGGGGCAGATGAGTGAAGAGACATTTTCCATACCATTGGGGCAGTTAACCGGTTCCAGAATTCTAGCCGGCTATGGTCCACGGATAAAAGTAAAGATAATTCCTGCCGGGCAGGTTCGGGTCAATGTCCTTGATAAGTTTGATCAGGCGGGAATAAACCAGACTCGTCACCTGATATATCTAAAAATAATAAGTGATATAAAAGTAGCAGTGCCTTTCATGGATAAAGCGGTTAAAGTGGTTTCAACCATTCCATTAGCGGAAACTATTATTGTTGGAAGTGTCCCTGATACGTATGTTAATATAAATGGAACTAATGATGTATTAAAACGTATAATAAATAATGAGTAATAGTTTTCTTGTAATTTAAAAAAGTTTTAAACAAAACTTGACATAGATCAGTCAGCATGATATTATAACTCTTGCGCGCGGCACGGAAGTGCTGCAAGCGAGTTCTTGATAAAACTTAAACAGCAAAGACAAGAAGTGCGAAAAAATTGATTCTTAAAGAATCAAAGGTCCAGCGAAGAAATGAGTTTATTAAGCCAATCAAACGGCTGATAAAATGCAAATGAGGATAATGATCGCAAGAGAGTTATCAATCAT